>JADHXF010000031.1 GCA_016783105.1 Dehalococcoidales bacterium
ATAAACGTAAGCAACGACCGTAATGGGAACGAAGAGGTCGCGGGCCAGCATGATTGAGCCGTAAAGAACCATCGGGCCATCGGCACCGCCGACCAGAGCGATGGCCGCGGCCTCGTTTGGCATAAGGCCCATGGCCATGGCAATGGGGAGGGTCAGTATCGTGCCAAGCTCGGCGCAGACGGCGAGAAAGAGGCTCATATACGGCTTGGCCAGCAGTATATCAATATCGGTGATGGCACCAATCCCCATGAAAACGAGGCAGGCAATCAGGCCATTGCTGAAGGTAAAGGTGTAAATAGGCTGCAGGAAATCAATTTGCAGGTAATACATGAGCTCTTCCACATTACCTGCCAGGGGATTGATGAACAGATTGCCCATCGTGCCGGCCTCGAACGTCATCAGGCCGCCGTTCACCGCTATCATTCCTATCCCCATGGGGAGCATGATGAGGGGCTCCAGAATTTTCTTGTAGGAAAGGTAAACAAAAAGAAAACCGAGAGCAATAAGCAGAAGCCTGCCACCGGCGACAGCCGGTTCATTCAGGAAAAAAGTGTAGATACCCTGGAATAACTGTAAAACCAGCATCTATATTTAACCGCTTTTAACCTTCCGTCTTATCGGTACCGGCCGTGGCACGTTTGCCTCCTCTCTGGACAATGAGCGCAATGCCTTTGATGATGGCGGCCACGCAGAGCGCGATGACCATCATGATACCATAGGCAATAAAGGCAAAGAGTAATGAATTGAGAACCATGTAACTCTACTCGTACTCAATAACGGCGATTGTGTCTCCGGGCTTTACCGTCTGGTCGGAAGCAATCGCCACCTTGGCTACGGTGCCAGCCACCGGGGCCAGAATCGGATTTTCCATCTTCATTGACTCCAGTGTGCAGATGATATCACCCTCAGCCACGGTGTCCCCCTCTTTAACGTTCACGCTGATGATTTTACCTGTGATGGGAACCTGTACATTTTCCTGTGCCATATTGAGTTCCTTTCTTATAATTGGCGCATTAAAAAGGGCGAGTGGTTACCTCGCCTTGTGTCTACCGCCCTCATACAAAAAGCAGGCATCTGCGTTATGACCCATTAATTTTCCTTTCCCATTAAGGCACCTACCGCGGTGGTGGGGTGAACCACAATCTGGTCTCCCTCCAGGTCAACGACCACGGTATCGCCTGACTGGAAATTACCCCGGAGAAAGTCTTCCGACAATTTATCTTCAACCATGTCCTGAATGACCCGCCGCAATGGCCGGGCACCATAGACCTCGTCATAGCCTTTCTCACCAAGGAAGTCCTTGGCGGCTTCCGTTACCTCCAGCATGACGCCTTTCTCTTTAAGCTGCTGTGTTACCGAGGTCAGCATCAGGTCGACAATCTGGCGTATCTGCTCCTTGGTCAGCGAGTGAAAGACCACCACCCCGTCCACCCGGTTGAGAAACTCGGGACGGAACGTCTTCTTCATCTCATTGAGCAGGTTGTCCTTCATTTTCTCGTAAGTCTGCTCTCGCGTCTTGGCCTGGTTAGTGCCGGGTGTGAAGCCGAGTACAGTTCCCTTCCGGATCATCTCGGCGCCGACGTTGCTGGTCATAATAATGATGCTGTTGCGGAAATCAACCCGGCGACCTTTAGCATCGGTCAGATGTCCATCATCATAAATCTGGAGCAGCAGATTGAATACATCGGGATGCGCCTTTTCAATCTCATCAAGGAGGATGCAGCAGTATGACTTGCGCCTGACCGCCTCGGTCAGCTGCCCGCCCTCTTCATAGCCAACGTAGCCGGGAGGGGCACCGACCAGACGGGAGACGGCAAACTTCTCCATGAACTCGGACATATCTAAGCGGATGAGTGTGTCCTCACTGCCGAACATGAATTCGGCCAGAGCACGGACCAGCTCCGTCTTGCCTACGCCGGTCGGCCCGAGGAAGATGAAATTCCCAATCGGTCGTCTCGGGTCTTTCAGGCCGGCGCGGGCCCTTCTGATGGCTTTGGCAATGGTATTGATGGCTTCATCCTGACCAATAATGCGGTGGTGCATCACCTCTTCCATGTTCAGCAGCCGGCTGGTTTCATCATCGGCCAGCTGTACCACCGGTATGCCCGTCCACATGCCCACCACTTCCGCGATGTTTTCTGCTGTGACCAGCGGTTTATCTTCTCCTTTTTCTGCCTGCCACTCCTCATCAAGCTTGCGGATTTTCTCTTCAAGCTGCAGCTCCTGCTCCCTGAGTTCGGCGGCATGGTCATACTCCTGGGCAGCCAGCGCAGTATCTTTGTCCTTGCGCTTTATCTCGGCAAGCTGCTTGGCCTCCCGGAGGGAGATGGGCATGGTGTAGAACTTGATTCTTACCCGTGACGATGCTTCGTCAATAAGGTCGATGGCTTTATCGGGCAGGAAGCGGTCAGGTATGTATCTGGCGGCAAGCGTAGCCGCAGAGTTCAATGCTTCCTCACTGATTTCCAGACGGTGGTGCTGTTCGTAGCGCTCTTTAATACCGCGCAGAATATCAAGCGTCTCTTCAACCGTGGGCTCTTCGACCAGAACTGGCTGAAATCGGCGTTCCAGGGCGGCATCGCGCTCCACGTATTTCCGGTAATCATCCAGAGTGGTGGCACCAATGCACTGCAATTCACCGCGCGACAGCGATGGTTTGAGGATATTGGCCGCGTCAACCGCTCCCTCGGCGGCACCGGCGCCCACCATGGTATGGAATTCGTCAACGAAAAGCACGCAGTTACCGGCGGTTTTTATTTCCTCGATAACCTTCTTGACCCGTTCCTCAAATTCGCCGCGGTACTTTGTCCCGGCTACGAGCGACCCCATATCAAGGGCAACGAGGCGCCGGTTCTCCAGTGTTTCGGGGACATCGCCGGCGACGATGCGGTGCGCCAGGCCTTCCACAATAGCGGTCTTACCGACGCCCGGCTCACCGATGAGCGCGGGATTGTTCTTGGTGCGGCGGCTGAGTATCTGGATAACCCGCTCGATTTCCTTCACACGTCCGATGACCGGGTCGAGCTTGCCAGACCGGGCAGCGGCGGTCAGGTCAACGCCAAGCTGGTCTAAAGCCGGGGTACGACTCGCCCCACGGCCGACTTTGGAACGGGGCACTCCCTGGCTGAGAACCTGTGCCGTTTCGGCACGAGCTCGCTCCAGCGTAACTCCCAGGCTGTCCAGAACACCGGCGGCAACCCCCTCGCCTTCACGCAGCAAACCCAGCAGGAGGTGTTCCGTACCGATGTAGTTGTGGACGAGCTGTCGTGCTTCATCAATGGCCAGTTCAATGACACGCTTGGCTCGGGGGGTAAGGCCGGTCTCTCCGGTGCTCGGTCTTTCACCACGGCTGCTGATAAATTCCACTGCCGACCGTACCTTATTCAGGCTGACACCCAGACTGGTCAGTACTTTGGCAGCGACACCCCCCTCCTCACGCGCCAGGCCAAGAAGAATGTGCTCCGTGCCAATATAACTGTGGTTCATCTGGCGGGCTTCTTCCTGGGCGATGGTCAGCACCCGTCGCGCCCGCTCGGAGAACTTTTCAAATCTACTGGCCATTTCTCTCCTTAGCTATGCTGCCCAACATTATTTGGTTTATAGTGTAGAGCAACCTCGACTGAAGGTCAAGAAGCCTCCTGGCAGTGGCATATTTTCCACAAGGGGTTGCCCCCTCAGTATCGTCTGCGCTGGGGCGTTTCACTTCCGTGTTCGGGATGGGAACGGGTGGTGCCACCCCGCTCGAACCACCAGGAGGCCTAATTCTACGCAAACGGTTAAGTATTGCTGAATACCAGAAGTAATAATAACACAAGAGGTTGGGAAATGCAATCCGTAAGCGCATCTGTATTGCAATACGCTTGTAGAAAAACCGTAAAAAGGCTGACCCCTACCAAAGTAAGGGGTTAAATAGACTTCTTGATATAATTGTAACAGGCAAAGCAGAGGAGACGTTTACCATCCCTTGACAAGCACAATGACAAGTGATAGCTTATGAGCAGTAGTTTTCCCAAGCTAGCCATTTATGGTGCTGCCGCAAGGTGATACGTGTCAAATCGAGTTCAGTTTTGGCTTTATTAATAATTTTTAACTTAGGGGGCTACCGGTGAATATGGAATTAGTGCATATCGGATTCGGTAACATACTGGTGATGAGCCGGGTAATCGCTATGGCAGCACCGAACTCAGCACCGACCAAGCGGACCATTCAGGAGGCGAAAGCCCGGGGACAGCTCGTTGATATGACCAACGGCCGAAGAACCAAGGTTGTTGTTTTCGTTGATAGTGGTCATGTTATTCTGGCGGCACTGGCACCAGAAACAATTGCCGGCAGGCTCCAGGCTGTTCGTGCCAGCTCGGGAATGAAACTGGAACAAAGCGACGAGAGAGATGAGCCGTAGACGAGCTTCCCCTCTCAGTTCACCGAAGAAACCACTGCTCATTATTCTATCCGGTCCTTCAGGAGTGGGGAAAGACGCCCTGCTCAATAGAATGAAAGAGTTCAATTCTCCCCTGGAATACATCACGACGTTAACCACACGTTCCCGGCGCGCTGGAGAGCGCAATCACATTGATTACCACTTCATCTCGCCGAAAAAGTTTCAGGATATGATCAAGCAGGGGGAACTGCTGGAATACGCCAATGTCTATGGTAACTGGTATGGCGTGCCTAAACAGTCGGTAAAGGAAGCGCTCAATAACGACCAGGATACGATTATTAAAGTGGACATACAGGGCGCGGTGAACATCAAAAAGATAGTGCCCCAGGCGGTATTCATCTTCCTTATGCCCCCATCGATAGAGGAACTGGGATTAAGGCTGAAAAAGCGGCATACGGAATCGTCTTTTGACCTGGACGTGCGCATGCAGACCGCAACCGAAGAAATAAAGCAATTATCGTTATTTGATTACGTGGTCTACAGCCGGCGGAACGAGCTTAACCGCGCCGTGGCGGACATTATCGCCATCATTAACGCGGAGAAGTGCCGGGTAACTCCCCGGGAGATCAGTCTCGACTAAAATCAGGACTCTTCTGGCGAATCAGACTCCGCTTCCGGCTCCGGCTCCAATTCCGGTTCAGGCTCTTCCGGTTGCGCCTTACTCTGCCACCACGACTTCAAGCGGGAGATGATCTGCTGTTCGTAGCCCTGCGTGCTTGGCTGGTAGTATCTCTTACCTCGAAGGTGGTCCGGCAGGTTCTGTTGTTCCACAAAATGGTCGGGATAGTCGTGGGCATACTTGTAATCTTTGCCATACCCCATATCCTGCATAAGCGGCGTTACCGGGTTACGCAGGTGGAGGGGAACCGATTCGCTGGGGCCCTGGGTAACTTCCCGATGGGCGCTGGAGTACGCCTCATAAAGTGAGTTGCTCTTCGGGGCGGTGGCCAGGTAAACGGCCGCCTCGGCCAGTGCCAGGTTACCCTCGGGCATGCCGATGAAGTGAACCGCCTGTTGCGCCGCCATGGTGATTACCAGGGCTTGCGGGTCAGCCATGCCAACATCTTCCGAGGCAAAACGCACCAGGCGGCGGGCAATGTATAAGGGGTCTTCGCCGGCGTCAAGCATTCTGGCCAGCCAGTACAATGAGGCATCCGGGTCAGAACCGCGCATGGACTTGTGCAGCGCGGATATAAGGTCATGGTGCTGCTCACCGTCTTTGTCGTACGGCAGCGCGCGGTGCTGGAGCGCGTCCTCGATGGTGGGCAAAGTAATATACCGTTTCCCTTCTTCATCAGGGGGAGTGCTCAGAGCCGCCATCTCCAGCGCATTGAGTGCGATACGAGCATCATGGTTGGACAGGGTGATAAGGTGGGCGAACGCCTCAGGGGCGACCTCCACATTGAGGTACCCGATGCCGCGCAGGTTGTCCTTGAGAGCCCTGGTGAGGATGACCTGAATCTGTTCATCGGTAAGGGGTTTGAGAGGCATGACGCGACTTCTGGAGAGAAGGGGGGAGGTAACCTCAAAGGACGGGTTCTCCGTGGTGGCCCCGATGAGGGTAATCGTGCCGTCTTCAACGAAAGGCAACACGGCGTCCTGCTGCGTTTTATTGAAGCGGTGAATCTCGTCAATGAAGAGGGTGGTTTTCTGCAGGTTCATCTGACGGCGACCTTTGGCCTCTTCGATGATGCGGCGCAGGTCGTTCACGCTGGCACTGACGGCGCTTATGGGAGAGAAATTGGCGCCGGTCATATTGGCAATGATGTAGGCCAGCGTTGTCTTACCGCTGCCCGGCGGGCCCCAGAGGATGATTGACGGTATCTTGCCGCTTTCCACGGCTTTTCTCAACACCCTGCCCGGCCCGATAATATGTTCCTGCCCGACGAATGTGTTAAGGCTGGTCGGTCGCATCCGGGTGGCCAGCGGTGCTTCCTGGGCCTGCACGTCTTCAGCCTTCTGCTTGAACATGTCCATGCTCATAATTATCCCTCCCCTTCTTTGTCCCCTCATTCATTATAAGGCTTTATTTCGCCAGAGGTTAATGCCAGTATCTTTTGCCGGCAAGGAAGCCATCCACCCCTTTATTTTTCAGTATTCTTAAATTCTTCAGATGTGCCTCACCGTGAACAGGCTTCAGGAAGTCCAGATGTTTACAGGTTTCAAAATCCTCGCACTGCCAGCAGCCGTCGATACCTTTCTTCTGACTGCACTTTCTCATTGTACAGTGGGGCGGCCCGCCGCCACCCCGGCAGGTTCTCCGGCAGCGGAACTTAACCAGGGCGCCAAGTACGTCATAGCACTGACGGTAGTTTTTGAAAGTGGCAAAGAAAGGTACTTCAGAGAGAGATTCGGCAGTGCTATCGAATTTGGCCTGCCTTAACTCTTTCCTCAGGTCCCGGGCCAAATCAGCGATTTTCCCCTGGTAGCCGAAGCAGTCTCCGCAGTATATACCGCAGTAGGCGATTAAATCTTTACTCTCACTCATCTTATTTACCCTGCCATGCCGGCATGGTGGCCATGTATTCTTTGGCCGCCTTCTCCGCGGTTTCCCGGTCCAGGCTCTGGGTATTCATCATGAAACCTATCATGCCTTCATAAACTTCTTCATATTTCTTCAGGCTGCCGTCGGGGTTGGCGCAGTGCACGCAGTAGACGTTGGCCGGGTTTCCACCCCCAAAGTCCTCCGCTTTGCTCAGGGGCATGCCGCAGCTCAGGCACATTTTACCGACTATCTGGTTGAAAGTGAGCTGGTAGCCGTTGACATCTTCAACGGTGAAGTCGCGTATGCCGAATGGTTCATCTTTTATATCGGTGATTATCTTTGCTCCCTTTCCCTTCACCTCCCGGTGATATTCATCGATATCGCCGTCAATGTTCAGGTAGAAATTAACCCCCGTCCCCAGCTTTTCCCCGGCGCCGATGCCGCAGTTGGCCGCGGGGATAATCATCAGCACCATGTCATCTTTGGACAGGTCAGCGTATTCGGGATTCTTGGCGTCGGGAAACATCATGCCCGTCTTGAAGCCGAGGACATCCCGGTAAAAGGCAATGGTCTCCTTCATGTTTCTTACCGCCAGCGTGGGGGATAGATAGCCCATTTTAGACCTCCTTATATGTTGTTTTAGCATCCTCACCCCCTGTGTCCCCCTCTCCTTTGAAGGAGAGGGGGAGGTGGTTAGGTGAGAGGGGCTTCGCCCCTCTTGAACTCCCCTTTATTATTTATACCTCTTCACCTCAAATTGATACAGTTTTATCGGCTCGCTGGAGTCGATACCCGCCTTCATGCGGCAGATATCGATTTGCTGGTCAACGGTATCCACGCCCTCAAGGGCGGGCAGCAGCAGGCCCCGGCGGAAATCGCACTCAACGATGACCCCGTACTTCCTGGGGTCAAGCTCTTTTTTATTTTTGACCGGCCTGGGCCTGGTGAGCACGTCCACGCTGTACTCAAGGCCGTCCAGTTCCTCGGGGGCAACCGGCGGGAAACGGGGGTCGCGGGTGGCGGAACTGACGGCGTTGCTGATAATTTCCTCGGCGACGTTCTTTCCGGTAGGCTCGAAAGTGCCGATGCAGCCCCTCAGCTCGCCTGATTTATGCAGGGACACGAAAACGCCCGCTTCCTGCTTCATCTCCGGTGTCAGTTCCTGGGGCGGGGAAATTACCTTTTCCTCAGTAACATAGGTCTCGACAGTATCCCGGGCCAGCTGTACCAGAGGGTGCATTTCAACGGCTTTGATGATGATGCCCGCATAGCCGACTACCGCCGAATAGTCGCCGGACGTATCACCGCTGGTCTGGTATTTCACCAGTTCGGCTGAGGTGGCGCCAAGCTCCCTGGCTGCGGCGATGAGGCTGGCGACCGGCGCAACGCCGCACATGGAGATATTGTACTCCTCAACCCGCCGGAACAGCTCGTCCTCGTCAAGGCGTAATACGGCGTCTATCGCCTGCCGGTCCTTCCGGGCGGCAACATCGTGCGGTTCATAGTGGGTCATGTCGCTGCTGGCCATTATCACCGCTTCCCGTCCGGTATCTTTAATGGCCCTGGCCATCTCCGTGCCGATTTCTTTGTAAACGTCGATGCTGGCAAAGGATAGCGTTATGGGCACAATTCGGATGTCCGGCTTGAAATACTGCAGAAAAGGAAGCTGGACTTCAATGGAATGCTCAAACAGATGGGCGGCATCGTCCTCCTGCAGGTGGCGTGTTATGCTCAGCAGGTGCCGGGCCAATTCCGCATCAATCTCCACCTCGCCGAAGGGTGTTTGCCACGTGCCCTGTGCCATGATGCTCAGGGGCTTGCCCTTTCCCGTGTGGTTCGGCCCGAGGATGATGAAGGTATCTTTGAATTTGACTCTGGAGATGACCGCCCCCGCCACCGGCCCGGAATAAACGTATCCGGCGTGGGGGCAGACCAGGCCGATAACGTCCTGTTTCTCTGCCTCCTTATCCACCATCTTTTCAATCATTGTCCTGAGTTGGGAAGCTGATGAGGGGTAAAACTGTCCGGCGACCACTGGCTGCCTGCTCATTTTAGTTCTCCTTGATTACGTTCTAAAGTTGAGTTCCGCGCCGCAGAACCGGCACCTGGAACCCTCAAGCCCCAATATTTCAGCATCGTAGCCCAGCCTCTGCACCACGAGCTTGCCGCAGGAGTAGCAGACCGTGTTTTCGCTCTGGTGGCCGGGAACGTTTCCCGCATAGATGAATTTTAAACCGGCCTTTCGGCCGATGTCATAAGCGTGTTCAATGGTGGCGATGGGCGTGGCGGGCAGGTGCATCAGGTGGTGGTGAGGATAAAAGCGGGTAACATGCCAGGGAGTCAGTTCACCCAGCTCGTCTTTTATCCAGCGGGCAATGCCTTCGAGCTGCGTGTCATCGTCATTCATCGTCGGGATAATATTGGTAATCACCTCAACATGCATCTGCCACTTTTCCTTGGCCCTTTTGGCCACCTCAAGAATGCCCCGCCAGTCGGGTATCCTGGCCAGGTCACGGTAGAAGGCATCGGAAAAACCCTTGATATCAACCCGCCAGGCGTCCAGATAGGGACCGATGGTGTCCAGGGCCTCCGGAGTAATGTAGCCGTTGGTCACATATACCGTATAGAGGCCGTTTTGCTTGGCCAGCCTGGCGGAGTCGAATGTGTATTCAAACCAGATGGTCGGCTCGTTGTAGGTCCAGGCAATGCCCTGGCAATGGTACTGCCTGGCGAGGTCGATGGCTGTCTGGGGGGGGATATCCTGGGAGCGGCGCCACGGTTCATTATCCGGCGGGCAGGAAATTTCCCAGTTCTGGCAGTGTTGGCAGTGAAAGTTGCATCCCCACCCCCCGATGGAGAAGGCGAGCGAGCCGGGGTAGAAGTGGAAAAGGGGTTTCTTTTCTATCGGGTCGGCCGCCACCGATGACGCCTTGGCGTAGTTCAGGTTATATAAAATGCCGTCGCGATTCTGGTACATGCGGCAGACGCCGGACTTATCTGGATTTATGGTGCAACGCCACTGGCAGGTATTACATCGTACCCTGGAGTCGGGCAGCTTTTGGTAGAGCATTGCTTCGGGCATGATTCATGCCTCGCTGGTTATAATTAACTTAATTATATCACTCCACCAGCGTCAATTATAGACCTTAAGAATACAGCATAAAAGTGTTGCCATGCTTTTCCCTTTACGAAAGAGGGATAAGGAATTATAATGAAAAAGCGCGTTACAGTTGTTATGAACGAAGTATCTGGAGGCACGCTAAATGGTTGCTTTATTTGTAGTTTCAGCGCAGGCGGCATCTGGTAAAACCACCGTTGCTACTGGCCTTGGCCGGCAGTTGCTGGGTGAAGGTAAGAAGGTCGGTTTCCTCAGGCCGGTGGTTGGGGAAAAGCCATCGGCAAGCCCGGCAGGTGACGCCGTGTTTGCCAAGCAGGCGCTGGGTTTAACAGAGGACGTCAAGTTAATAAGTCCGTCGCTTGATGGCGGGAAGACCCTGGCGGATAAGGCCAGGGAGGCTTACATTGAAGTTTCCCAGAACAAAGACGTGGTAATTGTTGAGGGATATTGCGGGCCAACGCCGGACGACGGCGACAGTAAAACCGCGTACGAAATTGCCCGCGCCTTGAAAGCCAGAGTAATCATTGTGGAGGGCTATGCCAGCGGGAAATCGGCGCCGCAGTACATGGATAGCTATCTCGGTTTCGGTGATGATTTGCTTGGTTTCATCCTGAACAAGGTGCCGAAGCAGCAACTGAAGCGCACCTGCGAAGAGCTCACCTCCAGGTTCACCGGGTCAGAAATGCGCATTCTCGGCGTCCTGCCCGAGGACAGGGCACTGGTTTCTTTTACCGTGGGCGAACTGGCGGAGCAGATAAACGGAGAGATGCTCAACAACGCGGAAAAATCGGTGGCGCTGGTGGAAAATGTCATGGCCGGGGCCATGTGCGTTGATTCCGGCCTGGACTACTTCGGCCGTAAGGGCAATAAAGCGGCGGTGGTCAGGAACGACCGACCGGACATGCAGATGGCGGCGCTGGAAACCTCAACCAGGTGTCTCGTTATCAGTGGCGGCGGGGAGCCAATTGACTACGTCCGCTTCCGGGCAGATGAGAAAGGCATTCCCATAATCACGACCCGGAACGATGCGGACACGGTCATCAGGCGTATCGAGGATTTACTGGATGGTACCAGGTTTCATCAGGAGAAAAAATTGACCAGGCTGGCCGAAATCCTGAAATCGAACCTCGACTTTAAGGCAATCCATGACGGACTGGGCCTGTCTACTTGATTTTTATTAAATAGCAATTGAGTTACTAATACAAAGACGTTTTCCCGGTAATTTACTCAGGGGCTGAACATAGTATATTTGTTACGCTGAATCAGGGTATAAGGTATCTTCTATGGGCAGTAAAGCAGTCAAGCATACCTATGGCGCCGCTGGAGTCAACATTGATGTCGCGGCAAAGGCCAAGGCGCTGATTGGGAAACAGGCAAAGACTACCCACCGCCCCGAGGTTTTGGGCGGCGTCGGCTTCTTCGGCGGACTTTTTGAGCTTAAAGGGTATAAGCAGCCGGTTCTCGTCTCCAGTGCGGACGGCGTCGGCACCAAGCTGAAGATAGCCGTGGCCCTGGGCAAGCATGATACCATCGGCATTGACCTGGTCAATCACTGCGTTAATGACATTTTCGCCTGCGGGGCGGAGCCCCTGTTCTTTCTCGATTACATTGCCATGGGCAAGCTTGTGCCGGAACAGGTGGCAGCGATTGCCCAGGGACTGGCGCAGGCCTGCCGGGAGGTCGGCTGCGCCCTCATCGGCGGGGAGACCGCCGAGATGCCCGGGCTGTATTCCGGTGAAGATTATGACCTCGTCGGCTTCATCATCGGGGTGGTGGAGAAAGAAAAAATAATCAGGGGAGATAACATCGAGGCTGGCGATGCCGTTATTGGCCTGCCCTCGAGCGGGCTGCATACCAATGGCTACTCGCTGGTGCGTAAAATTTTCGGGCTCGACCAGCTGAATAAGCATTATGCGGAACTGGGGCGGATGCTGGGGGAGGAGCTTTTAGAGCCGCACCGCTGCTACTACAACCAGCTGAAGCCGCTGCTATCTTCGGTCAGGGGAATAGCGCACATCACCGGCGGTGGCCTGGTAGATAATATCCCCCGGGTGCTGCCGGACGGACTCGCCGTGCGCCTGGATAAGAAATCCTGGGCGGTTCCCCCGATATTCAAACTGATTCAGGACAGGGGAAATGTTGACCCGGATGAGATGTTCCGGGTATTCAATATGGGCATCGGCATGACGCTCATCTGCGCGCCTGAAAATATCCCCGGGCTTGCGGGGCAGTTATCCGGCGCCAAAGTGATTGGCGAGGTGGTACGGCAGGTGGGGGGTGGAAGAGTGATTATAGAGTGATAAAGGCAATGGGCACAGCGCGGGCTGAGGACATAATCGCCAGGATAAAGTCGCTTGCCAATCCTAAAAATGTGGAGGGGATGGCGCGATTTGGCATAAATCCGACAAACACCTACGGAGTATCTATTCCGATTTTGAGGAAGATGGTCAGGGAGATAGGCAAAGACCATGAGCTGGCGCTGGAGCTCTGGGAGACCGGCATCCACGAGGCGAGGATGCTCGCCTGCTTCATTGACCGGCCCGATATGGTTACCGAGGAACAGCTGGAAAGCTGGGTGAAGAATTTTGATTCCTGGGATGTCTGCGACCAGTGCTGCAGCAACCTTTTTGACCGCACCGGGCTTGCTTATAAAAAGGCGGTGGAATGGTGTGGAAGGGAAGAGGAATTTGTCAGACGGGCCGGGTTTGTCCTGATGGCCTGCCTGGCGGTGCACGATAAGAAAGCGGGCGACCAGGCATTCATTGAGTTTCTGCCATTGATAAAGACGCATTCCAGGGACGAACGCAACTATGTGAAAAAGGCGGTCAACTGGGCACTGAGGCAGATTGGCAAGCGCAACCAGAATTTAAACGAGGTGGCGATAAAAACCGCCGAAGAGATAAGACAGATGGATTCCAGGAGTGCGCGCTGGATTGCCAGCGATGCCCTTCGGGAACTGACCGGTGACGCGGTGCAAAAGAAGTTGGCCGGAGTGAAATAAGAAATGGACCGGAGGATTTTGAATGCGAGCCATTATCAGCGTTTCAGATAAGGCAGGGGTTGCTGAATTTGCCCGGGGCTTAAGCAAGCTGGGATTCGAGCTTTTCAGCACCGGCGGTACCAAAAAGGCAATGGCGGAGGCAGGCGTGCCGGTGAAGAGCATTTCCGAGATAACCGGATTTCCTGAGATACTGGATGGCAGGGTGAAAACGCTGCACCCGATGGTGCACGGCGGACTGCTCGCCCGGCGCGATATACCGGCGCATATAGCGGAATTAAAGGAAAATAAAATCGAACCGATTGACCTGGTGGCGGTCAATCTATACCCGTTTGTCCAGACGGTGGCCAAAGACGGAGTTAGCCTGGAAGAGGCGCTGGAAAACATTGATATTGGCGGGCCGACCATGATTCGGGCGGCGGCTAAAAATTTCCCCGGCGTCATCGTCGTTGTTGACCCGGCGGACTACCAGACGGTGCTGGACAAGTTGAGCCAGGGAAGCCTGCCGCTTGAAGAACGTAAAAAATTAGCTAAAAAGGCGTTCCAGCATGTGGCAGCATATGATACCGCCATCGCCCAGTATCTGCGGCAGGGTGAGGAGGGGTTCCCCGATGAGATGACCATTGCCATGAAAAAGCGCTACGGACTCCGCTACGGGGAAAACCCGCACCAGATGGCTGCCTTCTATGCCGAGCAGGTCGTTGGGGGCAGCCGCGACACTGGCATTACCTGGGCGGAACAGCTCGGTGGCAAGGAACTGTCCTATAACAACATTCTGGACGCCGATGCGGCCTGGGGCGTGGTTATAGATTTCGCCGCGCCCACAGTGGCTATCATCAAGCACACCAATCCCTGCGGGCTGGCCTGCCATGATAACGTTGCCGAGGCATACCGTCGGGCGCTCAGTGGCGACCCGGTGGCTGCGTTTGGTGGCATAGTTGCCGTTAATAGAACTGTTGACCTTGAGGCCGCGGAAGAGATGAGCAAAACCTTTTACGAAATCGTCATCGCGCCTGAATATGAAGAGGGAGCACTGGCGGTTCTGAAACGCAAGAAGGGCCTGAGAATCCTGCAGGCAGCACTGCCGCCCGCTTATGGCGTTTCCTATGAGGGATATCTTGATATACGACGTGTGCGGGGAGGTTTCCTTGTCCAGAGTTCCGATTCTCTGGCCGAGGACAGCATTACCCTGAAGACAGTGACCAAACGGGCGCCAACCGAAGCCGAAGTCAAAGACCTGCTCTTTGCCTGGCGCGCGGTGAAGCATATAAAGTCCAACGCCATTGTGCTGGCCAGGGACAGAACGCTCATCGGCATGGGCGCCGGGCAGCCCAGTCGAATCGTCAGCGCCCACATCGCCAGGGAGAAGGCGGGGGAGAAAACAAAGGGTAGCGTGCTCTCCTCCGATGCCATGTTCCCTTTCCCCGATGTCGTGGAGGCGGCGGTGGAGGGTGGAGTTACCGCCATCATCCAGCCCGGCGGGTCAATCAGAGATGAAGATTCCATCAAGGCGGCGGATAAATATAATATCGCCATGGTGTTTACCGGTGAAAGGCATTTCCGGCATTAGAATCGAAGGCGGGAAGTAATATATGGCCGATGCGGTTATCGTGGTGGATATGCTGCGGTGCTTTATAGAGCCGGGGAACCCACTGTACGCGGGGGATAAAGCCCGCGAAATTATCCCCAATGTACAGAAACTGCTGGAGCGAGAACTTGCCCGCGGTTCTAAAATATTCTTCATTTGCGATAACCATGACCCCGACGACCTTGAGTTCCAGATGTTCCCGCCGCACTGCATTGCCGGCACTCCAGAGGCGGAAATTATTCCCGAGCTGGAAAAATACCGGGGAGAGGTAATCCCCAAAAAACGCTACAGCGGCTTTTTTAACACGGCGCTGGAAGCAAAGCTAAAGAAGTTAAAACCTGATAAATTGATAATCTGTGGCGTGCTGACCAATATCTGCGTGATGCATACGGCGGCCGATGCTCGCAATCGTGATTACCGGGTTGAGGTGCCTGTTGACTGCGTGGCCTCGCCGGACGAAAAGGCGCACCAGTTTGCCCTGGAACACATTGACAAGGTGCTGGGGGCCAAGCTGACCAGCGTGGGAGGGTAGCCAGATGAAAAAACCCGAGTTTAAGCCTGGTGAAGCGGTGCTTTCCGGAGAGACCGCGGACATTTATTTTGCCCGTACCATTGAGATACTGCGCCACGAAGGGCTCAACCCGGTGGCCACTATGGAGGTCTTTTCCAGTCGGGCGGGAATGCTCTGCGGCATGGAAGAGGCGAAAGCATTGCTGGACAGGGTCTTGCCGAAGAGCCGGCGTGAGGTCTGGTCTCTCGACGAGGGTGAATCAATGGATGACAGGGAAGTGGTGCTGCGCATCACGGCGCCGTACCAGAGCTACGGGCTTTACGAAACAGCCTTATGCGGTATCCTGTCTCACTGCAGCGGCTGGGCCACGGCGGCCAGGGAGGTCGTCGCCGCAGCCCGGGGCATTCCCGTCACCAGCTTCGGTGCGCGTCACGTTCACCCCTCGGTGGCGGGCATTCTGGATTACTCGGCGATTGTGGGAGGCTGTGCAGGCTGCTCCAGTGTGGCCGGAGCCGAGCTCACCGGTGTTGAGCCATCAGGCACCATGCCCCATGCCCTGATTATCGTCATGGGAGATACGGTCAGGGCAACCGTTGCCTTTGATAAATATATGCCACCCGGGGTGCCTCGCATCTCGCTGGTGGATACCTTCAAGGACGAGGCCGAGGAAAGCCTGCGTGTGGCTGAAGCGCTTGGAGAAAGGCTGGACAGTGTCCGGCTGGACACCCCCGGAGAGAGGGGGCGGGTAACCGTTGACCTGGTGAAGGAGGTAAGGGCCAGGCTGGACCTGGCCGGCTTCAACAAGGTGAAGATATTTGTCAGCGGTGGGCTGGACCCGGAGCGCATTACCTATTTTCTGGATAACGGGGCGCCGGTTGACGGCTTTGGCGTCGGCAGCTATATCAGCAGTGCCAGGCCGATTGATTTTACCGCCGACCTGCATGAATTAGAAGGCAAACCGATTGCCAAACGGGGGAGGATACCAGGTATTACGCCCAACCCGCGGCTCAAGCGGGTGATGTAGTGATATCGAAGTAAAAACAGCCTGATTCCTTTGAGAAGAAAGGAAAAGAGCTAAGCTTTTCCCGGAAATGTTCTGAGCGCCTTAATAGTCTGCAAACTCCCGCCAGGTGATTTGATAAATCATAAAAATCAGTATATACTGATTAATCAGAAGAATAAGAAACAACCAATTCCAATATTAAGGTGAAATCATGGCTGAAAAATTGATGAAAAGTGTACCGGGTTGTCAGTGCCGCGTTGATGCCCTCATATCAGTTGACGGAAGGGGACAGATAGTCCTGCCCAAAGAGGTAAGAGAGAAAGCCGATATAAAAGACGGGGATAAATTCGTCCTCATAAGCCATGAGTCAGGTGGTAAAGGATGCTGCCTTTTCCTGATTAAAGCTGACTTTTTCAGTGAGACAGTGAAAAACACACTTGAACCACTGGTGAGGGATATATTGAAATAATCTTAGGGAGAGGGTGACATGAAAGAAGCTGAAATTAAGCGCATCGTAAGGGAAGGCTATGCTAGCAGAGTCCAGAGTAAAAGTTCCTGTTGTGCTCCGGCCCAAACATGCTGCGGCAGCGGTGATACCACCAGGACTATCAGTAAAGCCGTGGGTTATTCGGAGGAAGAAATGGACTCGGTGCCGGATGGTGCCAATCTGGGCCTCGGCTGCGGCAACCCAATCGCTCTCGCATCTCTAATCGAAGGCGAAACAGTTCTTGACCTGGGCTCGGGCGCCGGTTTCGACTGTTTTCTGGCGGCAAACAGGGTCGGCAAGAATGGGAAAGTCATCGGTGTGGACATGACGCCGGAGATGATTGAAAAAGCGAGGGAAAATGCGGAGAAGGGTGGCTACCAGAACGTAGAATTCCGGCTGGGTGATATTGAAAGTCTCCCGGCCGCGGATAATTCCATTGACGTTATAATCTCAAACTGTGTCATTAACCTCTCGCCGGATAAGAAGCGGGTTTTCAATGAGGCATTCCGGGTGCTTAAACCGGGTGGTCGCCTGATGGTATCGGATATAGTCCTGCTTAAAGAGCTGCCTGACTTTATCAGAAAATCGGTCGCGGCGTACGTCGGCTGCATCTCCGGTGCCTTGATGAAAGCCGAGTACCTGGATACGTTAACGGAAGCGGGTTTTCAAGAGGTACAGGTATTGGATGAGGCCATTTTCCCGATCGACTGCATGGCCAATGACCCAACGGTAAAAGCGGTTATCAACAAGATGGACCTGTCAGCAGATGAGATAAAAGATACCGCCAATTCGGTGGCCAGCATCAAGGTTCAGGGGGTAAAGCCGGAGTAAAAAGGGCTCTTTTTCTACGTCACCTTTTTTAATTCTAACCGCAGCATATTTCGCGTGTTCCCGGTTACCTTGACCCGTTCATCGATGCGCCAGCCAGCTACCCAGATAATCTGCTCGGGTGAGCAGACAATCGGCACCCGCCGTCGCCAGGCACGCGGTATTTTGCTATCGATCATGAACTGGTTTAATTTTTTAAGCTGACTCATACCGAGGGGCTGAAACCGGTCGCCGGGACGGCGCGGGCGAATGGTCAGTTTATCTCCCGTCCGGGCAAGGTCAAAGCACTCGGTATAGCTGTTGCCCTCATCTACAAACTGCTCCCGCTTCAAAATATCGGCCACGATCTGCCAGCCGGGCAGTGCCGTTGTCCCCGGTACCCGTAAAGCACACTCTTTTTCTATAGCGGGGAATGGCGATAAGGCGGCGGGGTCGCTTCCCAGGAGATAGCGGTCGTACTCGATGGCGAAGATTAAGCCGTCGGGCAGGGTAATTATCTTTCCCGCCGGCTTATGCA
>JADHXF010000032.1 GCA_016783105.1 Dehalococcoidales bacterium
GAACTGGACTTCCGGGGTGCTTTAGGTTACCTGAGGGGTTTTAATCAGGTTGACAATAATATGGGAGGGGTATATCATCAGTTTCAAGAACAAAAATGTTCGAGGTCGGATCACTTAAAGTTGATATGGGAAATCCCGGCTGATATGTGTCTGCCTTACCGTAAAGCTTATATCGTAAAATACCTCGGGGTAGTCCCGTATGAAGATGCCCTGAGCCAGCAGGAGACGTTGCGGCAGCTAAGGGCGAAGGGCGAAATTCCAGACGCTGTCTTGCTGCTCCAGCATCCGCACGTTTACACCGTGGGGCATTTCCGCGGCGAAGAGGATATTATTGCCCCGCCAGAAAATGCTCCGGTCTTCCACACCAACCGCGGTGGCAGCATCACCTATCATGGCCCGGGACAGCTGGTCGGCTACCCCATTCTCGACCTCCAGGCAAATGGCCTGGGTGTCCGCAGATATATCTGGAAACTGGAGGGGGTAATTATCAAACTGCTCGCGGGCTTCGGCATCGACGCCCGGCGCAATGATACGTACCCGGGAGGTGTCTGGGTGGGCGGCCAGAAAATCTGTTCCATCGGCATCAACGTCAGCCGCCACATCACCATGCATGGATTTGCGCTCAACGTGAACAATGACCTGAAGTATTTTGAATATATCAAGCCCTGTGGCATGAGAGAAGCATCAATGACCTCGATGGCGGCATTTCTCGGCCATCCGGTGCCATTTGGCGCGGTGGTGCACAACTGGATACAGTTATTTTCAGAAATATTTGAACTGAGGAGAGAAACAAAGGCAGCGCTCCCCGTTGAGGAGGCCGCAAGTGTCTAGGCTGCTTCTGGCAAGACACGGCAACACCAAAGGCAACAGTGCGGAAAGGTTCTGGGGACAGACCGACGTTGCGCTGAACGACAGCGGGATACAGCAGGCGGAGCGACTCGCTAACCGCCTGGCCAGGGAAAAAATTCATTTCATTTACACGAGCACATTGAGCCGGGCTTCGGCCACCGCCGAAATCATTGCTTCCTGTCACCAGATGGAGGTTATAACCTGCCCCGAACTACTAGAGATTAATTTCGGCCACGTTGAGGGACTGTCCTTCAGCGAAATCGGCGAGCGTTACCCGGAGTTGGTCAAAGCCTGGCCGGACAGAGACCTGTCTTTTCGTTTTCCCGGTGGGGAAAGCATCGGTGATCTCAACAGCCGGGTCGTGAAGTTCTACCACCGGCTGAAAAAACACGCCCCTGAGGATACCGTCCTGGTGGTGGCCCACAGCGGAGTCCTGCGCCTTCTCATCTGCCATCTGCTGGAGATAGATATGTGGCACTGGCGACAGCTCCGCACCGATTTAGCCTCGCTCAGCAGTGTGGAAATCCGTTCACAGGGAGCCTCGTTGGATTTACTCAATGATACCTCGCATCTACGCTAGGCAAACGTAATCATTCTTCTTTCACCCCACCTTCGGCTGTGTTATACTTCTAGTGCAAATAATTCTTCCCTGTTAGAATGCTATGGCTGGTCCTGAAGAAACACAAAAGAGAATTGCCGAGCTAAAGGCCCAGATCAACCATCACAACTATCGCTACTACGTGCTGGATAGCCTTGAAATCAGCGACGCAGAGTACGATGTGTTGATGCGGGAGCTGCAGCAACTGGAGGCGCAGTACCCCCAGTTTTTAACTGCTGATTCCCCTACCCAGCGGGTAGGCGCTGAACCACTGGAAGCTTTCGGCGTGGTGGAGCACCCTATACCCCTGCTATCTCTCGGCAATGCCTTCTCCAGCGATGAACTGTTCGCCTGGCATACCCGCATTTCACGACTGCTCGGCCACGCCAGCTTTGACTTCGTCGGCGAGCACAAAATCGATGGGCTTGCGGTGGCCCTGACCTACGTGAATGGCCGGTTCGCCACCGGGGCCACTCGCGGCGATGGCCTCCGTGGCGAGGATATCACGCAGAACCTCAGGACTATCCGGAGCATTCCTCTTTCCGTGCCCAGGGACGCTCCGCCACGATTCGAGGTGCGGGGTGAAGTATTCCTACCCCTGGCCGGCTTTCAAAAAATAAACAGGGAAAGGGAGGCGGAGGGGCTGCCATTGTTCGCCAATCCCAGAAACGCCGCCGCCGGTTCGGTACGACAGCTCGACCCCAGAATCACTGCCCGGCGCCCGCTGGACATCTACATATACATGCTTGGCTCTGCCGAGGGTAAAGCAACACCATCAACCCACTGGGAAACGCTGGAATACCTTAAATCGCTGGGCTTCAAAGTAAACCCGAGCAACCGCCGCCTGGATGATATTAAGCAGGTTGAAGATTATTACCAGACCTGGGTGGAGAAAAGGGAGAAACTCCATTATGAGGCAGATGGTATCGTGGTCAAAATGAACCGGCTTGAATTACAGCAGAGACTGGGAGACGTCGGCCGCGAGCCGCGGTGGGCAATCGCCTACAAATTCCCCGCGGTACAGGGCATTACCAGGCTCATTGACATCGGTATCAGTGTTGGACGGACGGGTACCCTCAACCCCTACGCCATTCTGGAGCCGGTGTCGGTCGGCGGGGTGACCATTCGCCAGGCCGCTCTCCACAACGAAGACGACATCAGACGCAAGGACATCCGCATCGGCGATACTGTAATCATCCAGCGTGCCGGCGAAGTCATTCCAGCGGTGGTTGGACCGGTCGCCAGCAAGCGCACCGGAAAAGAGAAAGAGTTCAAGCTTCTGGAGGCAATTTACGATAAGGAGAAGGGGCGTCCGGCGTGTCCGGTCTGCGGCAGTGAGATAGTCAAGCCTGAAGGCGAGGTGATGTATTACTGCTCAAACGCCGCCTGCCCCGCTCAGGCACAGCAGCGAATCGAGCACTTTGCCTCCCGTGGAGCGATGGATATCCGGGGCATCGGCGAGAACCTGTCCGCCACCCTGTATGAGAAGGGCTTTATTAAAGACATCGCCGACCTGTACTATCTGAAAGACAAAAGAGAACAGCTTCTTGGCCTGGAGAAAATGGGCGAGAAAAGCGTGAGCAACATATTCAACGCCATTGAAAGGAGCAAGAATCGACCTCTGGCCAGGGTTATTCTGGCTTTCGGTATACGCCATATCGGTGAGGAGACCGCCGAGCTTCTGGCTCGAGAATTCCACAGCGTCAATGCGCTGGCCGAAGCTTCCCGCGAAGAACTTATATCCATCGAAACTATCGGACCAAAGATTGCCGACAGTATCATCGCTTTTTTCCACGAGGACGCTAACCGTGATATCATTAAAAGATTAAGGGAAGCCGGAGTCAAGCTGGAGGAAAAGCCAGCCGAGGCAGAGGCATCGCCCCTAGCCGGCATGGAGTTTGTCCTGACCGGCACCCTTGAAGCCTTTTCCCGGAAGGAAGCCGGGGAACGAATCAAGACCCTCGGCGGTACTGCCGGCAGCAGCGTGACCAGAAAAACCGCCTACCTGGTGGTCGGCACGGACCCCGGCGCCAAACTGGACAAAGCCCGCAGCCTGGGAACGAAGATACTGAATGAAGCAGAGTTCCTGAAACTCTTGAATCAGAAATAATGATATGAAACTAATCGTCGGCTTTGGCAACCCCGGAGCGGTATACACCCGGAACCGGCACAACATCGGTTTCATGTGCTTAAATCGCTTTGCCAGAAAGCACGGAATACGCTTCACTCGCAAACAGGGCTACGCCCGAATCGGCGAAGGCGAAATCAATGGTATGAAGTTGATACTGGCCAGGCCGCAGACCATGATGAACCTGAGCGGCCAGTCGGTGAGTCGCCTGGTGAAAAGGTATAATATCAGCCCTGAAGATTTAATCATCATCCATGACGACCTTGACCTGCCCCTGGGTAAAATCCGCATCCGGCAGGGAGGGCGTTCCGGCGGGCATAAAGGCATCGAGTCAACTATCGCCTGCCTGGGGACTGGCAATTTTATTCGCGTCAGGGTGGGCATTGGCCGACCTGCTTTGATGGACAGCGCCGACATGGACAGAGACTCCGGGGTTATCAGTCACGTGCTCAGCGATTTTGACACCAGCGAGAATAAAATCGTCGCCGAGGTCATGAATAAAGTCAACGAGGCCATACTCTGCCTCATCAACGAAGGGTTGACGGCAGCGATGAACCGGTACAACTAAAAGACGCTTCTGCATCGTATCTCCCTTTACCTCAACGCAGCCTAAATGATATAATTACATAATTACTTTTCATTATTATGGTAGAGACGCAAAGATTTATTGCCGTCATTGGCGGCAGCGAGTGTACTCCAGATGAGGCCAGACTGGCAGAAGAAGTAGGGCGAGAGCTGGCCAGAAAGGGTATTGCCCTCGTCTGCGGTGGGCTGCGCGGTATCATGGAAGCCGTCTGCAGAGGCGCCAGTGCCGAGGGTGGACTGACCATAGGTATCCTCCCCGGAGGCAGCCGCCAGGCGGCCAACCAGTATGTGAAAATTCCAATTGCGACCAACCTGGGTGAAGCGAGGAATGTGATAGTGGTAAAAAGCTCTGAGGCCGTGATTGCCATCGGCGGGGGTTATGGCACCCTGTCCGAGATCGGCCACGCACTGCGTAATGGCGTCCCGGTTGTCGGCCTCAATACCTGGTCGCTGTCACGAAACGGCCAACCGGATGAGTCGATTGCCATAGCGTCAGACCCTGCCGATGCGGTAAATAAAGCGCTAAACATGCTAAACAAGTAACCATGGGAATTGAGTATGAGTAAAAAAACGACTATCGAACAGATAAAAGGGCGAGAGATTCTGGATTCGAGGGGCAACCCGACGGTAGAAGTAGAGGTGGCGCTTTCAGATGGAACACTAGGGCAGGCAGCCGTGCCCTCCGGAGCCAGCACCGGCACCTACGAAGCGGTGGAGCTCCGCGACGGGGATAAAAAAAGATACGGGGGCAAGGGCGTTCTCCAGGCAGTGAACCATATCAACGAGCTCATCGCGCCCCGCATCAAGGGGATGGCCGCCACCGACCAGGAAGCCATTGACCGCAAACTAATCGAGCTTGATGGCACCGACAACAAATCGCGCCTTGGTGCCAACGCCATTCTGGGAACGTCTCTGGCGGTGGCCCATGCCGCAGCCAGCTCTCTGGATATGCCGCTTTACCGCTACCTCGGCAAAACCAGCGAGTATTCCCTGCCGGTGCCGTTGATGAATATCCTGAACGGCGGCAAGCATGCCGCCAACTCCACGGATTTCCAGGAGTTCATGGTCGTGCCGACTGGCGCCACCAGCTTCCGTCAATCCCTGCAAATGGGCACCGAGGTCTACCATTCACTGAAGAAAGTCCTGAATGACAGGGGCCTCAGCACCAACGTCGGTGACGAGGGAGGTTTTGCTCCCTCCCTCCCCTCCAACAAGGATGCCATCGAGGCAGTTCTGGCCGCAATTGAGAAAGCTGGTTACCGGCCCGGTCGGGACTGTTTTATCGCCCTTGACCCTGCGGCCAGTGAATTTTATCAGGATGGCAGGTATGTGCTGGAACGGGAAGGCACCAGGCTCAGTTCCGCAGAGATGGTGGAGTTTTATGTAAAATGGACATCAGCCTACCCGATTATCAGCATCGAAGACGGCATGGCAGAGGACGACTGGGACGGCTGGAAACTTATCACCGACAAACTGGGCAGCAAGGTGCAGCTGGTCGGTGATGACCTCTACACCACCAACGTCAGCCGATTGCGCCGCGGTATTGAGATGAAAGCGTCCAATTCCATCCTCATCAAGCTCAACCAGGTAGGTACTCTCACGGAGACGGTAGCGGCCATCAGGATGGGCCAGAAAGCAGGCTGGACGGCAATCGTCAGCCACCGCTCCGGGGAAACCGAAGACACCACCATTGCGGACCTGGCGGTTGGCCTCAAGGCAGGGCAAATTAAGTCCGGAGCACCCTGCCGCTCCGAGCGCACCGCCAAGTATAATCGACTTCTCAGAATAGAAGATGAACTCGAGCAGACGGCCCGATTTGCCGGAATTGAAGCATTCACCGGTTTAAAGGTAAACTAATAATATTAACTTGTAAAATAACGAACGGGGATGGGGAAAAGGATGACAACGAAAGTGGGAATCAACGGTTTCGGTCGCATCGGCCGGATTACCTTTCGCACCATCAACCAGTACCATAAAGGTGAGCTGGAGGTGGTGGCTATCAATGACCTCGCCGATACCACCACCAATGCTCACCTGCTTAAGTGGGATAGCAGTTACGGCCCCTACCCGGGCACCGTGGTTGCCAGCGATGACGCCATCACCATTAACGGCCATAAAGTGAAGGTCATCTCGGAAAGAGACCCTGCCAGCATACCCTGGCGCAACCATGGCGTCGACATCGTCATCGAGTCCACTGGTCTCTTTACCGACGCCACCAAGGCCGCTGCCCATCTCAAGGGCGGTGCCAAAAAGGTGCTCATCTCCGCCCCGGCTAAAAATGAAGATGTCACCATCGTCCTTGGTGTTAACGAAGACAAGTACGACCCGACAAAGCACAACATCATCTCCAACGCTTCCTGCACTACCAACGGCATAGCGCCGGTGGTTAAAGTGCTCCACGATAACTTCGGCGTGGACAAGGGGCTCATGACCACCATACACGCTTACACCAATGACCAGAGAATTCAGGACATGGTACACAATGACCTGCGCCGGGCGCGCGCTGCCGCAGTCAACCTTATACCAACCACTACCGGCGCTGCTCATGCTGTTACCCTGGTCATCCCCGAGCTTGCGGGCAGGCTGCACGGCATGGCCTTCCGCGTCCCAGTGGTCACCGTCTCGGTCATCGACTTCGTCGCTGACTTGAAGCAGAAGGTAACCATTGAGCAGGTCAATAAAGCTTTCAAATCCGCCGCCGAGGGGCCTCTGGCAGGCATCATGGAATACTGCGAGGAGCCTCTGGTCAGCATGGACTTCAAGGGTAACCCGGCCAGTACCATAGTTGACGCGTTAAGCACCATGGTCATCGGCGACAACATGGTCAAGGTCCTTGCCTGGTACGATAACGAGTGGGGTTACAGCTGCCGTCTGGCCGACCTCACCGCCTTTATCGCGGGCCAGGGAATTTAATAAAAACGAAAATAATATGGGCCATTATCATCTCTTTAAACGGCCAGGGGGACTACTTTTGAGGGAGGGACTTTTTTCTATACAATTTTTGCCTCAATCTCCCGAGCAGTCTGCCTTGACCGTCTATTTAGAAAAAGCCCGTCATTGACATTGCGCGAAAATAAAGTCTAAAATAACACAAAGCGAAAAATACGGTAAATTGTGAAATTAATTATAGTTGGTTTTGGGCAGTGCGGCGGCAGGATTGCCGATGAATTCGCCCGACTGAATCGTCGGGCGCATATTCAGCGTGGTTTCGACATCATCGCCAATGCCTTTGCCGTCAACACCGATGTTGCCGACCTCAGCGGCCTTACCGGCATCAGGCCGGATTATCAGCACCGCATCCTTATCGGTGGGCGGAAGACTGGCGGACATGGCGTCGGCAAAATCAACGAACTGGGCGCTGAAATCGCCAAAGAGGACGGCGATAAGATAATTGAAACGATAAGGTCCAGCAAGCGCTTCGTCGACGCAGACGCATTTCTGCTGATCGCAGGTGCGGCCGGGGGTACTGGCTCCGGCGCACTTCCCGTTATCACCCAGTATATCAAAGAGCGCTATGTGGATAAGCCGGTATATAATCTCATCGTCCTGCCCTTCGAGCATGAAGAGGCCACCGAGGAAAGGACCATATACAATGCTGCCACGTGCCTGAAATCAGCTTATCTGGTGGCCGACGCCGTCTTCCTGGTTGATAACCAGAGATACGTGATGAAAGACGCATCGATTAGAAGCAACCTGTCTAAAATTAACGCCCTGATTACAGAACCGTTTTACAATTTGCTCTGCGCCGGCGAGGAAAAGAAGACCAAATACATCGGGGCGAAGTTACTTGATGCCGGCGACATTATACAGACGCTGACCGGATGGACCGCGATTGGTTACGGCCGCTCTGAAATTTCACTGACCAAGAAACTCCTGTCCCGGACACGCGATTTCCGTCACAAGGCTACGGAAGCCCAGAAAGGAACCCAGGCCATGGACCAGGCAATCAGCGGTCTTTCTCTCAAGGTCAACCCTATAGATTCAAAGAGAGCACTTTACCTCGTTTCCGCCCCACCTAAAGAAATGAACGTCGACCTTATCAAGGAACTCGGTACTTACCTCAAAAGCCTCGCCCCTGAGGCAGTCATCAGGACCGGCGATTACCCAAGGGAAAAAAGAGTGCTCGATATTACCGTCATCCTGTCGGAACTCAGTGACGTGGAAAAGGCGAGGGGCTACTTCACCAAGACCATCAGCCTCATTTCCGCATTGAAGAAGAGACAGGAAGGAATCGAAGACAAGTACCGGGGAATAGAAGTCACCCTCAAAGATATCCCATCTTTAATCTAATCAAAACATTACCAATCACATACACGTGTATCAGTCAAGCCAGGAAGTACTCAGATGTCATACTATGGTACTTATCTTGAAAGCTTGGCGTATATGCCCCAGGCCTGATCCACAGTTTCCTCACGGAGCTGCCAGGCCTGCGCAAGCGCTTCCTCTCTCTTTTTCCAGGCTTCCTCTACCCGTGCCTCGCATTCTCTATCCGCTTGATCTTTCGCCTTTTTAAAGGCTCTCTCCGTCTGAGAGACGGCATCATCACGCGCTTTGATCGCGGCCGTTACAGCCTCATCGCGCGCTTTTATTGCCCCTGTAACCACCTCGTTACAGCCTCTCTCCGCCTGTTGCTCAGCACGTTTGTAAGCTTTGGCAATTTGTTGTTCATTGGCCCGATAGGCATTGGCTACCTGCCGCTGCGCTTCCATAAAGGCAGCGTAGGCTCTTTCGGCCAGTCCCAATACCTCTTCGAGAGGCTTGACCGGTTGTGTTTCTACTTCTACACTGGCCTGCTCAACTTCTTCAGGAACAGCTTCAACCGTTTCCTCAACTGCTTCTTCGGTTTCCTCACTGACCTTCTTGGCTTGTTCCTTTGGGTTCGCCATCGAGTACCTCCTGTATTGATATTACTGATACACTGATACGTGATTAGTTTCGGTGCGATTTATTTCCCGCTTCATTCATCCTCCTCCACAACACTATCTTCACTGGCCGGTTCGTTTTTCTTGGTCTCATACATCTGGGCCAGAAAATTCAAACGCGCTTCTATCTTTTCCTTCCCTTTGCCTTTCGTCGCCTTTGGTTTCCCTTTCACATTGGATTCCTTAGTCCGGCCAATCGCCTGAGCAAAGGCTTTAAGCGTCGCTTCAGCCGCCTCCTCACCAGCCTCGTCGACTGCCTCGGCAACCTCCTCTTCCTCGCGATCCTCTACTTCCCCTGCCGTCTCAAAAGCTTCAAGTGACGCCTCTGCTGCTTCTCTCACCTCATTGCCAGCCGCCTCGGTGCGGAGCATGGCCCGCTCAAAAGCCTTTATGGCCGTTTCCGCTGCCTCTCTGGCAACTCGCGTTGTCTCATCAGTGGCTTCCCTGGCGGCTCGTATCGTGGACTCAGTGGCCTCCCTGGCTGCCTTCGCCGATTCTTCCGTAGTCTCTCTTGTCTCCTGGCTTATTGCCTCCGCTCGACTTATCGCTTCTTCAAAGGCTTTCACTGAAGTTTCGGCTGCCTCCCTGGCAGCCTGGGTGGCCAGTCTGGTAGCTTCTTTTACTGCCCTGATCGATTCATCCGCCGTATCTTTGGTTTCTTTGCCGATTGCCTCAGCCCGGCTCATCGCCTCCTGCGAAGCTGTGGTCGCTGCCTCCGTTGCCTCCCTGGCAATACGAATTGCTTCATCTATTGCCACCTGAGCTGCCTGCGCTGCCGATTCGTTGGTTTCCCTGGCCTCCCGTCCGATTTCTTCAGCCCGGCTTATCGCCTCCTGCGAAGTCGAGGTTGATGCCTCAGCCGTTTCCTGGGCAGCTTTAATCGCCGCCTCAGAGGCCTCCTGGGTTGCCCTGACAGAAGTATCGGCAGTTTCCTTGGCTTCCTGACTAATCTGTTCTATCCGGCTTATCGACTCTTCTGAGGCCCTGGCTGACGCCTCAGCCTTCTCCTGTGTGGTCCTGACCGCTTCCCCGGCCTTCTCCAGTGTCTCGTTGCTCATCGCCTCGACACGGTCAAGCGCCTCCTGAAAGGCCTTAACCAACTCGTCATGCGCCGTTTTTATCTCATTTCTAATTTCTTCGGCACGGCTGATTGCATCCTGCGAATCTCTGGACGATGCTTCAGCTGCTTCCTTGGAGGCGGCAATTGCAGCGTCAACAGCCTCAACAGTGGCTCTCGTAGCCGCCTCTATTGCTGCCCTGTTTTCCCTGCTTATTATCTCGGCTCTGACTATCGCTTCCTGTGAGGCCCTGGCGGAATTCCCCGCCGCCAATTTGGTATCTTTGCTTATGGCCTCAGCACGAACGATTGCTTCCTGTGAGGTTCTCAATGATGTCTCGGCAAGACCTTTAGCATCGGTGCTTATTGTCTCTGCCCTGAGTGCCACTCCATGAGCCGCTTTCGACGCCGTCTCAGCCATCTCCATGGTCGTCCGGCTGACCTTTTCTGCCTTGCTGGCGGCCTCTCTTGCTTCCTTTATCGATGCTTCAGCGGCTTCCCTGGCCTCACGACTAACTTTCTCTGCTCTACCGGAAGCCTCCTTAGCTGCCCTGATGGATTCTGCAGATGCCTCTTTGGCAATCCGACCGGCTTCCTCAGTTTTATCAAGTTCCTCTCTGGCTGCCCTGGCTGCAGACTCAGCGACCTCTTTAGCCTCGTTGCTTATAGTGCTGACCCGGTTCAGCCCTTCTTCCGAGGCAACATAGGCCGCCTCTGCTGCCTCCATGGCCTCCTTGCTTATCTCTTCGGCCCGGCTGATTGCATCCTGAAAACGATTCGTGATTGTTTTGGCGGCTTCCTTTGGAGTGCGAGCAGTTTCTTCAGCCCGTTCTATCGCCTCTTCGGTTCCTTTAATGGCAGCGTCAGCACCTTCCCTGATCTCCCGGTTTACTTCCTCAACACGCTGTATCGCCTCTTCGGCAGACCTGGCCGCGGCCTCAGCGGCTTCTTTCGACTCCCGGCTGATTTGCTCCGCGCGTTTAATCGCTCTCTGAGCAGCCCTGGTGGTCTCTCCCGCCGCCTCTATCGCCGCAAGGTTTAGCTGTTCAGCCCGGGCAACAGCCTTCTCAAGGGTTTCAATATCCTGCCCGGCACTATCCAGTACTTCGCTTGAAGGTATCTCTCTCGCCATCAATCCCACACCAATTTGTTTTACACAATTCTAATATAGGTAGTTTAGTTTTTCAACATTTTTTATTGAATTAGCAAGCCTCTATGATAAAAAAATCCTATTAGCGAGTTTAGCACCCGCCGCATTGTTTTATCCACCCTGACGTTATTACCAGGTACTTTATTACTAGAAAAATCTATGACTGTTAGAGATAAAGTAATTGACATTCAATGGCAAGTGTGTTTAAAATAACTAAACTCTATAAATATGTTTAGAGGTGAGCTATGAAACTGGTAGTTGTGGGTTTCGGACAATGTGGCGGTCGAATTGCAGATGAGTTCTCCCGGCTGAACAAGAGAGCAAAAAGCTCGCGTGGCATTGAGATAATTACTGGCTGCTATGCGGTCAATACTGATGCTGCTGACCTTAGTGGGCTGACCAGCATTAAAAAGGACTACCAGCATAGAATCCTCATCGGCAGCCGTAAGACCGGCGGCCACGGCGTGGGCAAAATAAACGAACTTGGTGCTGAAATCGCCAGAGAGGACCACGACAAGGTAATCGACGCCATAAGGACCACGAAACGGTTCTTTGATACGGATGCTTTTCTGTTTATTGCCAGTGCCGCTGGCGGCACCGGCTCCGGGTCAGTCGCGGTCGTGACTCAACACGTAAAAGAACGCTATGCCGACAAACCGATTTACAACCTCATTGTTCTTCCCTTCGAACATGAGGAAACCACCGAGGACAGAACCATATATAATACTGCCACCTGCCTGAAGTCCTGTTACTCCGTGGCTGATGCCGTATTTCTGGTGGATAACCAGAGGTTTGTCCGCAAGGATTCCTCCATAAAAGGCAATCTAACCAAAATCAACAGCATGATCGCCGAGCCATTCTACAATATGCTGTGCGCCGGCGAGGAGACGAAAGCCAAATACATCGCCTCCAAAGTGCTTGATGGCGGCGACATCATACAGACCCTGGTTGGCTGGACGGTCATCGGGTACGGCAGGTCTGACATTCCTTTAATCAGGTTCCGCCGGGAATCAAAGCGCGATTTCAGGCAGAAGGGCGATGAAACCCTCAAGGGCGTCCAGGCCATGGACGAGGCCATAAGCGAGCTGTCTCTGAAGTGTAATCCCGTGGATTCCAAGCGAGCTCTGTACCTCCTCTCAGCGCCGGGCAAAGAGATGAATATGGACATGATAAAGGCCCTCGGCGATTATATGAGGGATATCGCTCCGGAAGCGTTTATCAGAAACGGAGATTATCCACGGGAGAGAGGCATGCTCGATGTTACCGTAATCCTGTCCGAGCTCAGTGATGTGGAAAAGGTGAGAAACTACTACTCTCAATCAACCAGCCTTATCCCCGAATTCAAGAAGCGGCAGGAAGAAACCGAAGTCAAACTGAGAGCTATTGAAGACGCCTCCAAGGATATACCCTCCCTGCTCTCCTGAAGCAAATTAGACCGACGAGCCAGCTTTACGAGCGGATGATTATAAATCCGAAGCCGTAAAGCTGGCTTTTATTTTGGGCCACACAGAGAATCAGTAAAATGACGAACCACCGTTCTGGACACGTCTTCATTGCGGACAGCAATCGCCTAGAAACGCCATCGCATATGGGTTATAATAGATAAAATGGCTTCTCAGGTCTTTTATCGCCGGTGGCGTCCGCAGACCCTGGCTGAGGTGGTCGGCCAGGAACAGGTAACCAAGACACTGCAAAATGCCCTGAGCAGCGGTCATGTCTCTCATGCTTACCTTTTCTGCGGTCCACGCGGTACCGGCAAGACCAGTACCGGACGCATTCTCGCCAAGGCGGTCAACTGCCTCACCAACGAAGGCAAGGGTGAACCCTGCAATGCCTGTGAGAGGTGTCAGGCAATCACCGAAGGCAGAGCTCTGGACGTCATTGAAATTGACGCCGCCAGCAACACCGGTGTGGATAACATACGCGACCTCAGGGAAAGAGTTAATTACGCTCCAAACGAAGCTCAATACAAGGTCTATATCATCGATGAAGTTCACATGCTGAGCACCAGTGCCTCCAATGCGCTGCTCAAGACCCTGGAAGAGCCGCCACCGCATGTCATTTTCGTGCTGGCCACCACCGAGGCCCATAAAGTCCTCCCCACCGTCATGTCACGCTGCCAGCGTTTTGATTTCAGGCGCATTTCACAGGCCGATGTGGTGACCAAATTAACCTACATCGGCAAGAAAGAGACCATTAAAATCGAGACCGAGGCACTGCGGCTCATTGCCAGGGCCACCACCGGCAGCCTGCGCGATGCCGAAAATCTCCTGGAACAGTTGACGACCTACTACGGTAACAAGGTCACCCTGCCACAGGTCCAGATAATCCTGGGCATTACCGGCGACTGGCGCGCCAAAGAGATAGCAAAACATATCGTTAACCATGACGTCGCCGCCGGAGTATCGACGATAAATAGCGTCAACAGTGATGGCCTTGACCTGCGCCAGTTCAATCGTGAACTGGTGGAATACCTCAGGGCACTGCTGCTGGTGAAAACGGGCTCCGACGAATCAATAGACCTGCCCGCTGAGGACATTGCAGAATTAAAGGAGCTGGCCGGCAAGACATCATTACCTCAGATATTAAAAGCGGTAAAGCTTTTCGGGCAGCTTGACCTCAATCTCGATAATTACTCCACCTTACCTCTGGAGCTGGCGCTAGTGGACGCAACCCTGCCTTCGGGCAAAGAACCACCGGTAACGAAGGTAGAACCTGAGGCACGCCAGCCAGTGAAACCGGCGGCTCCGGAAGCGCCGCCACCGGCACGGGAAAAGGCCATTGCCAAAGAAGAGCTTCCTCGTAAACCGGCGGCAGAGCCAAAACGCGAGCCAGAACCAGCCCCGGCAGAGGAAATGGTTAAACCAGAATCCGAACTGGAACCAGCTCCGACGCCAGAACCGGTAGAGGAAAAAGGTGAACCAGAACCGGCAGAGGCGGCCCCCGCAGTCCCCGCCTCCGCCAGCGATGAAGAAATCGAGCACCTGCAACTGAACTGGCTGAAGTTCATCCGGGATGCCCCTCCCAGCATGAGCCGAACCCCGGCCGCCGCCCTGCTCAGGAGTGCCAGGCCAAAGACTATCGAGAACAATACCGTTATCCTGTCATTCCGGTTCCCGTTGCACAAGGAAAATATGGAAAAAACGGAAAATCAGAAGATAGCCGAGCAGATAATCAGCAACTTCCTGGGTCACGCCTGCCGTGTTCGCTGTGTCTACGAACCGGAAGCGAACCACCTGATCGAAGAAGCCCTGAAAATAGGCGCCCAGATTATTGAATCGGAGGAGAAATGAACAAGTTTATGTTTCAACAGGCCCAGAAACTTCAGGCAAAACTGGCCAAAGCCCAGGAAGAATTGAGCAACCTGACTGTCGAGGGCAGTTCCGGCGGTGGTGCCGTTAAGGTCACCATGAACGGCCAGCAGAAAATACAGTCGGTCGAAATATCACCCGAAGTGGTCAACCCGGAAGACATCGAGCTTCTCCAGGATTTGGTACTGACCGCGGTCAGTGAAGCCCTGGCCAAGTCCCAGGAGGAGGCCGCCAAACAACTTGGAAGCGTTACCGGCGGCCTTAATATTCCCGGGCTGACCTAAACCCGGTGAAGGAGATACCGCATTGGAGCCGAATGTTCTTCCCAACGTTGATGTGATTGACAACCTTGTTCAGGAATTCAATAAGCTGCCCGGCATCGGGCCGAAGAGCGCCCAGCGTATCGTCTACTATCTGTTACGCACCGGCGATGAGCAGAGCAAGCTTCTGGCCGAAGCGATACTCTCCCTGAAACGGAAAATTACCCTCTGCTCGACCTGCTTTAACGTAACCGAGTCCGACCCCTGCTCCCTTTGCCGCGGTGATAAGCGCGACCGCAGCCAGATATGCATCGTGGAGCAACCCCAGGACATCCTGGCACTGGAGCACACTGGTATTTATCAAGGAATGTACCACGTTCTGCACGGGGCCATTTCCCCCACCGAAGGCATCGGGACGGAAGACATCAGAATAAGAGAACTTATGAACAGACTGAAAGACGGCTCGGTCAAGGAAGTTATTCTGGCCACCAACCCCAACCTTGAAGGAGAACAGACCGCCATGTACCTGAGCCGCCTGATTACGCCGCTGGGCATCAGGGTTACCCGCCTCGCCCGTGGTCTGCCCTTCGGCACCGAGCTTGAATACGCCGACGATGTAACGCTTACGCGCGCCATAGAAGGCAGACAGGAATTTTGAAATTTGGCTGACTAATTGTACCGGTTTTTAAAATTAACACCCTTCCTTATAATTTCCGAACTGCGACCAGAGTATCCGGTTTCAAAAAGGCCTTGAATTCGATTATGGATAAAAAAATTTACTGGGACAAAAGATTCCAAAGCGAAGGCTACGTATGGGGCACGTCACCGAGCCAGACTGCCGGATATGCCGCCGGGGTATTCCACAAGAACGGAGTGAAAAAGGTCCTGGTCCCCGGCTCCGGATACGGGCGGAACACAAAAGTACTCAGCGAATCAGGCTTCGATGTCACCGGGGTTGAAGTCTCAGAGGTCGCCTGTGAGATGGCCCGGGAATACGACCCGCATACCAGAACGTATAACGGCTCCGCACTGGATATGTCTTTTGATGACAGCCGGTACGACGCCGTATACTGCTACAATGTTATGCATCTTTTCCGGGAAAAAGAGAGGAAACAGTGCTTGCAGGCGTGCGCTGATAAAGTAAAGGGCAACGGATTGCTGTTCTTCACCGTTTTCTCGGACAGGGAACCGAGCTTTGGTAAAGGTCAGGAAGTGGAAAAGAACACCTTTGAAAGCCGGCCCGGAAGACCGGTGCACTACTTCACCGAAGCCGAACTGCGCGATTATTTTGAAGGCTTTGAAATTATCGAGTCAGGGGTTACCGAAGACCCGGAAAACCACAGTGAAGGCCCGCACACTCACGTCCTGCTCTATATTCTGGCACGGAAACCGCAATCGGAATGAGGGTAACTCTTCACTCAATTCTTGAAGAGGGTAAGTTATGAAGACAAGGCGTCCCATTAAAGTAAAGGTTTATGTCCGGGCTATAACCGCCATCCTGCTGCTCACCATCTGGGCCCTGGTCACCTTTACTGGTATCCTTATCTGGGCGGCACCCTCCGTACAGCGGTCTGGTCAACAGCTCCTTCTTTTCGACCTGACCAAAAGCGAATGGGGTGATATTCATTTCTGGGTGGCGGTGGCCACCGTTGCTGTCACGCTGATTCACATTATCATTGACTGGAAAGCACTGCGAGGGGTTATCCGCTATCTGGTCAGCGTCCACCGGGAGCGGGGAATACGGGGGTAAGATGCTGAAATGTCCAGACCGCGCACCTATCAAACGGAAGCCATCATTATCAAAAAGACCAAACTGAGAGAGGCCGACGTCATCTTCACACTCTACACGCCGCACCTTGGCAAGATTCAGGCCTTCGCCAAAAGCGTCCGGAAAACAAAAAGCAAGATGGCGGGGCATCTGGAGCTCCTTACCTACAGCCAGGTCTCGCTGGCCAGAGGGCGCAATCTGGATACCATTACCGGCAGCCAGACCATCAACAGCTTCCTGCCCCTGAAAAGCGACCTCTGGCTCACCTCCTGCGGGCTGTATGTCATTGAACTGGTCAACCAGTTTACTCCTGACGACGTGGCAAACCCGTCCCTTTTCCAACTGTTGCTGGCAACGATGGAGCAGCTATGCCGGACAGGTAACAGAGACCTGGCACTGCGCTATTTTGAACTGCATCTCCTCAGTGAAGTCGGCTACCAGCCACAGCTTCACCAGTGTGTCTCCTGCCAGAAACCGCTGGAGCCGGTAGTCAATTCATTTAGTCCGAGCTCCGGCGGCATGCTGTGCCCGGACTGCGCCACAAGCCACCCGTCCAGTCACCCGCTTTCCGTCAATGCCCAGAAGGTGCTGCGTCTTCTTCAGAACAGCGATTACAGCACGGCCGACCGTCTGAAAATAGATGCCGGGCTTTCCCGGGAACTGGAGAGAGTAATAAACAGTTATTTCAGATACCTCCTGGAGCGGGAAGTGAAGTCGGCCGCATGGCTCGATATGCTGCGGGAGCAGACAAAGTAATCATCGGCGACACTCAGCCCTTTAAGGTAACGCAGGAATAGCCTACAATAAAGGCTGACTGAAATGTGTTACAGGTATCTGGGTACTTATGAGAGAAAATAGCCCGTAGATTTGTGCGTGGAACGATTGTTTGAATGCGTTAGACTAAGCCTTGCATAGTGCTATTAGCAATTAAGTATTATCCATCTGACCCCTAACCAATCTTCATATGCCCGCTCGAGTATAGATTTCACTCATCATCGCAAATGATCACCGATATATGTAATGTAGAATATGTCTCCCGATTTATGTACCCCGACTGTGCCAAGTTCTAGGTGGGCCCAAAGAAAGCTTTTTTCATATATGTCACGATTTTCCCATACTAGATGCGTAGCTTCAGCTATTTCACCTGCTGAATTATATCCTGCAGCCCAATAGACTTCTCGCCACTCTATTTCATAGGCAGTGTCCCGAATGTGGTGGAAAAAAGAATCGGTATATCCTACCCTATAGTAAAGCCAACTAATAGAAAGGGAGGATATACCGATGGAGAAAGGATACCACAAGGGACAGGAATTAACCATGTCGGAGTTGGGGTTA
>JADHXF010000033.1 GCA_016783105.1 Dehalococcoidales bacterium
TGATTTTCTCTTCCAGGGAGAGGTCTGATGCTGGGGGCAGGGTGGCCACAGCGCGGGCGGCCTCGGGGGCAGAGTAGCCCAGGGCGGTGAGGGTGGCCAGGACATCGATATTCTCCTGGGCAAACTGGGTGGCGGGAGTGGTTATCCAGCCGGCGCCGATTTTCTCTTTGAGCTCAAGCACAATGCGGCTGGCCACCTTTTTCCCGATTCCCGGGATTACCGTCAGCAAATCAACGCTGCCGGTGGCGATGGCGGTCACGATTTGTTCCGTGCTCAAACCTGATAGCATGGCCAGCGCCATCCGCGGGCCGAGTCCGGTAACGCCAATGAGGGTCTGGAAAAGCGTCAGTTCCTCGGGCGCGCCAAAGCCGTACAGGGCGGCGTTATCCTCGCGGAGGTGGAAGTGGGTGTAAAGATGCACTTCCTTGCCAACGGCGCCGACGGCGCTCAGGGTGGAGGTGGGCATAAAGACCTGAAAGCCAACGCCGTTCACGTTGACCACGGCCCAGTCACTGCCCAGCGCTTCTACTTTCCCGTGTAAACTGGATATCATTGTTTCTCTCCCTGCCTGGCTAGTAGCTCGCTCAAATGTATCTCACGCAGGTGGCAGATGGCCACGGCGAGGGCATCGGCGGCGTCATTGGGCTGGGGAATTTCTTTTAAACCAAGTTGAAGACGGACCATCTCCTGGACCTGTTCCTTGCTGCTGGCGCCGTAGCTGGCGACGCTCTGCTTGACCCGGGTGGGGGTGTATTCGTAGGTGGGGATGCTCTGGGTGGTGGCGGCGAGGAGGGCAACGGCCTGAGCCCGGCCAATGGCCAGCGCCGAGCGGACATTGCTGGCCACAAACGGCTGCTCCACGGCTACCATGTCCGGCTGGTAGTTCTGGATGATGCACAGAAGCTCGCGGTAGAGATAACACAAGCGCTCCCCTATAGGGGAGCGCTCCGAAGTAACCAGTGCGCCGTAGTCAATCAGGGATAAATCATCGTTATTGCTCTCCACCACCCCGTAGCCCATGGTGACCGTGCCCGGGTCAATACCTAAAACTCTCATCGTGGATAACCGTCAACCGGAAGCCTGTAACTGGTACTGCTCCAGAACCGCATCGGGGAAGTCGGCATTGCTGGAGACATGCTGCATCTCGTCCAGTTCCTCCAGCTTATCCAGCAGCTTCAGGGTCTGCATGGCGGCTTTCTCATTAAGCTGGACGACTGTCTTCGGCACCTTGAGCAGTTCCGCCGAGGCAATGGGTATTTTCTTCGCCTCCAGTGCCGACCTGACAGCCTCCAGGTCTGCTGGGTTGGTGTAGATTTCAACGTAACCGCTCTCTACCTTTACATCGTCGGCGCCGGCATCAATGGCATTCAACGCCAGGGCGTCGGCATCAAGGCCGTCAGTCTTGACCGTAATCAGGCCCTTGGTGTCGAAAATCCAGGAAACACAGCCGTTCTCCCCGAGGCTCCCGCCGTGCTTGGTAAAGGCGCCCCGAACATCCTGTATCGTCCGGTTGCGGTTATCGGTGAGGGCTTCCACAAGTATGGCGGTGCCGCTCGGCCCATACCCTTCCAGAATCACTTCGGTCAGGGTCATGCCTTCCAGCTCGCCGCTGCCTTTCTTGATGGACCGCTCTATGTTATCCATGGGCATGTTGCTGTCTCGGGCTCTCTGGACGGCAAGTCGCAGGCGGAAGTTGGTATCCGGGTTGCTGCCGCCTTCACGCACGGCGACGATTATCTCACGGGTCAGTTTGGTAAAAAGCTGTCCACGACGGGCATCAGCAACGCCCTTCTGGTGCTTGATTGAGGACCACTTCGAATGACCTGACATCGCTCTGCACCCCCCTTGGCTGAAAACCCAGCCCCCTGGTGTCTTAATTCTATCACGCCCCGTGCCAGCGGTCAAAGCACGGACATATATTGTCAATCACTTTTTAAGCTGCTTGATTAAGCTCCGACTATCTGGATGAAGTACCGGTCAGGGATTTAGCTATTTCTCCGTATTTTCGGGTGTGAGCCCGTTTCAGCTGCTGGAGCTGGGCCTGGAATGGGGCTGAGGTGATGCTTGCAGTGGACATCAGCAGGGCATCTTCGCGATTGTCCGTGTAGTAGCCGCGGCGCAGGCCCGCCTGCACAAAGCCATGCTTGCTGTACAGGTTCTGGGCGGGCAGATTGGAGACCCGCACCTCGAGGGTAGCGATATTGGCCTTGAGTTCGGCGGCGAGGTCGATGGTTGACATGAGCAGCATTTCGCCGATGCCCTGACGCTGGTAACCCTGGCGCACGGCGATGTTGGTGATATGGGCCTCATCGGCCATTATCCACATACTGGCAAAGCCTATGATACACTGCCCGCTCGATTGAGGTGGCCTATTGCCGGAGATTCGATTCTGCCGCCACCATCGTTTTATCCTGAACATCAGGCCGGAGACGTCTTCCCGGGGGATTTCCATTTCCGGCTCTTCAGCCTGATGGCTGTCATCACAGACAACGAGCAGGCGGGCTAGCGGGTTCTGCAGTTCGCGGCGATAGTCAGGCGGTGGCCACTGGGTGGGGAACGCCTCCCGGTCAATCTCATTTATCTGGGATATATCCTCTTTGCACATGTAGCGCATGTAGTACGCCAAGGTTTCTTCTCCATAATATGCACAGAGATAGCTTCGTATGATTTTAACATATTTCTGCACCTCGCCACAGCGCAATTCATAGCTGGCGGCGCTATCTTTTTCCAAACTCGTTCGTTATACTATATGCACGGGGTAACACCATATGGCATGGGAAAATGGATACCCTAGAATTGGTGACTGGCTGTATGGAGTTTTCAGGTGCAAGATGAAGAGAGCCTTGTCCGGCGAGCGAAAGAGCATGACGAGGCGGCTTTAACACAATTATATGAGGAGAACTTCGATAAGATTTATCGATATATAGTTCTCAAAATAGGAGATAGGACCGAGGCGGAGGACATGACACAGCAGGTCTTTCTGAAGGCGTTCAAATCTATCTCCGGCTACAAGTTGAAGGGGAGCCCGTTCTCTTCCTGGCTGTTCCGCATTGCCCACAACCAGACGGTTGACTACTGGAGAAAGAAGTCGAAACGGGCAACGGTTCCTCTTGATGAGACGTTTATCGGCAGCAGCAACAGCAATCCCAGTTCCGAGGCGGAACGAAAGATGGATATTGAAAATCTGGTTGCGGCCACCAAACAGCTGACCGGCCTGCAACGGGAAGTGGTCTCACTCCGTTTTGCCGGTGGTTTGTCGGTGGCGCAGGTAGCCAGCTCAATGGGTAAGAGTGAGGGAGCCATAAAGGCCTTGCAGCACAGTGCCGTGGTATCTCTGCGCAAAATGCTGGCGACAGGTTAAAGCAATGAAGAATAATAGAGAGTTTGCCAATATATTTGACGAATGCCTGGAACGGATTCTGACCGGCGGTGAGACCGTAGAGCAATGTCTGGCCAGCTATCCGGAGCACGCCGCCGAGCTTGAGCCATTGCTGCAGACGGCACTCAACGCGAAGAAAACGCTGGAGATTGCGCCTCGCCCCGAATTTCGGGAGAGGGCCAGGTACCAGATGCTCGCCGAGCTCAGAGACATAGAAGAGAGGAAGCAGCGCCGCTTCTCATTGTTTGGCTGGCAGCCACGCTGGGCAACAGCAGCAATTGCGGTCCTGGTATTGCTTGTAGCCAGCAGTGGCACAGTAGCTGCCGCCGGGAACAGTATGCCGGACCAGCCACTGTATCCGGTGAAGCTGGCCACGGAGAGGGTGCGACTGGTATTGATCCCGTCAAAGCTAGGTAAGGCCGAATACTATGCGGAACTGGTGGACAAAAGGGTCAATGAGATAGTGAACATGGCGGAAAAAGGTAAGCTGAAGCAGATGGAAAAGACTACCGAGCGGATGAATGACCAGTTAATGGCCATGGCAGTCCTGGTGAGTACAGAAAGGGGTGCACCGGCTGTCCTTACCGTACCGCCGGCAGCGCCAGAAGCAGTTCCCGCACCAGCAGAGGTGACGAGAGAGGCACCGGAAACTGCCGTGACCCCTGAGGAACCGTCACCGGCCATGATGATGGCCCCACCACCTCCTGAAGCTGCCACTCAGCCACCGCCGTCCCGGGCCGGAGAGCCGCAGAAAGGGAAGCCGGAAATAACGGCAGGCCCGGCAAGGCCGGAACCGGAAACGGCACCCGTACTAGCACCGGCGCCGGCGGCCATTCCAAAACCGGAGGAGGCAGAGGCAGAAGCGGAAGAAGAAAAAATGCTGGATAAACGGGCCAAACTGTGGGAAATTCTTACCCAGAATGCCAGAAAACATCCTGATGCTCTGTGGGCGGCGTATCAGAGAGCGCCTGAGTCAATGAAACCGGCCCTGCTCCGAGCGCTGGAAGCGTCAAATATAGAATATGAAAAACTGCTCGAGTTCTTGGAGGAATTGGAAGAGGAGGCTGAAAAAGATGACGAAGACTAACCTGTATGTCTAATATATGGCTTAAGCACAAAAAGTCAGACTGAAAAAACAACATATATGAAGAAGTCGCCGCTAACCAAATGGCGGCTTTTTCGTTATATTAATGGAGATTAAAAACAAGGAGGTATAAGGATGAAGAAAAAGTGGTTTCTGGCGGTTGGTCTGGCATTGGTGATAATGGTAGCTGGGCTGGTCGGCTGCAGTCCGCAAGGGAGCGTTTCCCTGAGCGAAACCGCATCGGGTTTAAAGCTCTCACTGAACAACCAGCAGGAAGGCATCTGGGTAAATGGTACAGGTAAAGTTATGGCGGTTCCTGACATTGCGGTATTGCGGCTGGGCATTGAAGCCCAGGAGTCAAGCGTGTCTGTGGCTCAGGCACAGGCGACCGGAGCGATGAATGCGGTGATATCGGCACTGAAGAATAGCGGCATCGCCGAGAAAGACATTCAGACACAGTACTTCAACATTCAGCGGGTGACCCGCTGGGATGAAAAAGAAGGGCGAGAGGTAGTCATCGGCTACCGGGTTACGAACATGGTAACGGCCAAAGTCAGGGAGATGGATAAGGTCGGTGCCATTATCGATGCGGTGGCGGTGGCGGGAGGCGACCTCACCCGCATTGACAGCATCGGGTTCACCGTCGAGGACCCATCGGCTTATTACGATGAGGCAAGAACAAAGGCTATGGCTGATGCTGCGTCCAAAGCCGGGCAACTGGCCGAAATGGCTGGTGTTAAGCTGGGCAAGCCAACCTATATCGCGGAGAATACTCCTTCACCGTACCCGGTTTACCGCGAGGGTTTCTACGGGCAAGCGGCCGCAGCCCCGGCGATGGAAACGCCAATTAGCGCCGGCGAGATGGAGATCAGTCTTAATGTTCAGGTCACCTATGCAATTCTGGATTAGAAAGTAAATTTATGGGGGTGGGGGAAATAACCCACCCCCTGTTTATATAGCAATGCTGAGTATCAATTAACTTGAAGGAGAAAAGAAAAATGTCCAAGAAAACGAAAATTCTCATTGCCGTGCTGGTGGCCATCCTCACCTTAACGGTTAGCGGCGCAATGGCGGTGCTGGCCCAGGAAGGCGAGGAGCCTGAATTAGACGAAGAGGAATTAATTGAAGAAACGAATGAACCAATGCCTGGACTAAGGATGTTTGCTGCCGCGCTGGCATCAGATGAACTTATTTCCAGGGTGGCCGATATCCTGGGTATCTCCGAAGAAGAACTGAGAGATGCTTTTGAGAAAGCGAGAGAGGATGCGATGGCTGAACGCGGGGAGAAGGCTTTCTACGAATTCCTGGACATGGCGGTTGCGGAAGAGCTATTCACGGAGGGAGAAGCTCAAGATATCAAGGAATGGTGGGAGCAGAAGCCGGAAGCTCTTAGCTGGGCTTTGTTGCAAAAAGCTTTCTTCATGATGCGCCCATGCCCCGAACCTCTGGCCGATAATGGCTGGAAAGAGTCCAAGGGAATAAAGCGAAATATCCAGCAGCGGCTCAGAAACTGTGCGGAACCCGAATCAAGGCTTGAAATGCTGGAAGAGGCTATCGAAGAAGGGCTTATTAGTGAAGAAGAGGCTGCTGAAATCAGGGCATGGACCGGCAACTCGCCAGCAGCTTTGAACCAGTTATCTCCGAAACCGCAAATCATGAACTCGGTGCGAGGTCGTCACATGATTGCGGTCCCTGAGGGATGGCACGGCCCGCTACCTTACCAGAATACGGACTAAATTAATAGTACACGCCGGAATGAATAAGGGAGCCCATTAATGGGCTCCCTTATATTTTGCCCAGATCCCCAGTCCCGCTTTTCTGGCGGCTGCTTCCAGTGTGGGGCGTATTTCCGGAGTATCGATGCCGATATACCTGACCCGATAATTTCCCTCAACGACGATGGTATCGCCGTCGGTGACCTGGATAACTGTCGCCGTCGCTGGTGGTGATATGCAGCCAGCGAAACCGATGAGGAAGATAAAAATAGCGGCAAGCCAGAATCTGCCCATTATTTTATCTGGATATTGGCGTAGCGTTCCCACTCGCTGTAAACGCAGCCGCAGTACTGCTGGCGGTAGAGGTCAAGCGGTTTGGTCAAATGACGGCTGTCCGAATATCTTTTACGGAGGTCTGCATAGAGGAATTCAATGCCTGTTTCCTCCGCAATACTGGCTCCGATTTCGCGTATCAGGTCGTGTTTCTGGTGAGGGCTGATGAGCAGCGTGGTGGTGAAAGCGCCGAAGTTCTTTTCACGAGCATCATCAGCGGTTCGGGAGAGGCGCATCTGAAAGCAGTGGCGGCAGCGTTCGCCTTCATGTCCGACCACCTGGCGGAAGTAATCGATGATTTCGTAGCCCTCACTGATAATCAGGGGAACCTTTAATTGAGTTGTCAATGCTTTCATTGCCTCAAGACGCTGCTGGTGTTCCATATAGGGATGGATATTCGGGTTATACCAGAAGGCACTGACATCATAGCCCTGCTCTCGCCAGTGATTGACGGTGTAGGCGGCGCAGTGCGCGCAGCAGACGTGAACCAGCACTGATTTCATCCTGATTATAATTGTAAACGATGGGAATGTGAGGTGCAAAATTTGCCGCGTAACCACATGTGTTTTTCCTAAGTGGTTGAAAAATGCTAGAATAGGATAAATTTGTTCAGGAGGTGGCAATTGTTTTACGAAGTACAGTATCCAGAGCCCGAACCCGGGCAGAAGCAGATTTCAGCCCTGGTGGTGCTGACTCCGGCGGAGTCGAGGAGGCTGCTGGCGAAAGCCACGGTGGCGTTGCCCGAGGTGCAGAACGCTTATAAAAACGGCATGATCATCATAGGCCGCGGTATCACCAATGCCTTCATCAGTGAAGAGCTCTTCGGGATAAAGATTGAGAATAAGGCCAACCAGACGGCGGGACTCGTCTGCGGTGGCATGACCAATGCCAATCCCGGAGCACCACCCTGCACCTGGCACGTTGTCCGCAAGGGCAAGGTAGTGGAGGGAGCTGATTCCAATGTGGAAATCCTCGATTTTGGCCCGGACGATGTCTTCATCAAGGGAGGCAATGCCATCGATATGGAGGGCAATGCCGGTATTTTCGCCTCTGGTGCGAAAGGTGGGACCATCGGCATGTGCTGGCCTATCGTAACGGCGCGCGGCTCACATCTCGTCATGCCGATAGGACTGGAGAAGATGGTACCGTCGGTGATTGAAGCGGCCAAACACACCGGGCACTATTATTTTAAATACAGTATGGGACTGCCGGCCAAGCTGATGCCGGTGGTGCTGGGTAAGGTGCTTACCGAAATTCAGGCAATCGGTGTAATGACCGGTGCCAGGGCATACCACCTCGGCTCCGGTGGCGTCGGTGGTTCCGAGGGTGCGGTGGTGCTGGCGCTGGAAGGCGATGAGAAACGGGTGGAGAAGGCCTTTGAGCTGGTTAAGTCAATTAAGGGAGAGCCTCCGGTAACCCCGCCAGATGAATTCCGGGTCAGTTCCGCCAAAGATTATAACTACGATGCCGGGGCGCAGTTTGCCACCCTGGGAGGCATGTAAACTGATTGCACCAGTCGGCTCTCTAAATGATGCCTAAGAGGCGAATGGGTTACCACAGGGTTGCCTGGGGAGGCTTCTCTTTGTTATAAGGCAGGCCGAGGTGCTGGTAGGCCAGATGAGTGGCGGTTCGGCCGCGGGGAGTGCGCTCCAGAAAGCCCAGTTGCAGCAGGTAGGGCTCATAGACGTCCATGATGGTATCTGATTCCTCGCTGATGGCGGCGGCCAGGGTCTCAAGTCCGACCGGGCCGCCGTTAAATTTTTCCACAATCGTTAGCAGTAGCTTGTGGTCGACTTCATCAAGGCCGATGGAATCGATTTCAAGCTTGGCCAGTGCTTCGACGGCTGCCGCGTGGGTGGCCACGCCGTCGCCTTTGACTTGGGCGTAGTCTCTGACCCGTTTGAGCAGTCGGTTGGCCACGCGCGGCGTACCCCTGGCGCGACGAGCGATCTCTTTCAGTCCTTCCCCTTCCGCCTCAATCTGCAGGATGCGGGCGGAACGTTGCAGGATTGTCTCTATTGATTTCTGGTCATAAAAATCAAGTCGGTAGACAGCGCCAAAGCGGTCGCGGAGGGGCGGACTGAGCAGAGCAAAACGGGTGGTAGCACCGATAAAGGTGAAATCAGGCAGGTTGAGCCGCAGGCTCCTGGCGCCGGGCCCCTTGCCGATGATAATATCGAGGGCAAAGTCTTCCATTGCCGGGTAAAGGATTTCCTCAACAGCGCGGCTGAGGCGGTGAATTTCGTCGATGAAGAGGGTATCCTGGTCATGCAGGTTGGTCAGTATAGCCGCGAGGTCACCGATGCGTTCAATAGCTGGCCCTGAGGTAACTCTGATGTTCACCCCCATTTCAGCAGCGATGATGTGGGCAAGGGTTGTCTTTCCCAGGCCGGGTGGCCCGTAAAGCAGCACGTGGTCGAGTGCTTCACCTCTACCTTTCGCGGCCGCGATGGCGATACTCAGGTTCTCTTTGATTTTTTCCTGGCCGACGAAATCATCGAGGCGGCGCGGCCGAAGGCCGGTGTCAAGGGGAGCATCTTCAGCACTGGGTTTACCTGATATGATACGAGCTATTTAAATCTCACCCCCCGTTAATCCTCTGACTTCAGCCCATCATCTTCACTGTCCAGCTGGCCTGTTTCCTCTTCCGTGTTTGCCAGGCTGGAAGTTTCCAGATTATCTTTATCAAGCAGCTGGTTCAAGAGCTCTTCTGGCGACTTGGCGCCCATCGGGCCTGGTGTTTCTTCATTCTTCTCGCCAAATGACAGGCCCGGTACTGCCTCCGGTTCTTCTGACAGTGCGGCCAGAGCCTTTTCCAGTGGCGGGTTATAGGCCGGAATCAATTTCCCGATGATGACGTTTTCCTTGAGTCCGACCAGCCGGTCTATTTTACCGTAGACCGCCGCTTCGGTGAGTACCCGGGTTGTTTCCTGGAAGGAAGCCGCAGCCAGCCAGCTATCGTTGTTCAATGAGGCCCTCGTTATGCCCAGCAGCACCGTGTGGGCTGTGGCCGGTTCACCGCCTTCGGCCAGGACTTTCGCGTTGATGTCCTCATAGGCATACTTGCCTACCAGCTCATCCGGCACCAGGTCGGTATCGCCCGCGGAATCAATGCGCACTTTCGTCAGCATCTGATGGGCGATAATCTCGATGTGCTTGTCATTTATGGTTACACCCTGAGAGCGGTACACTTTCTGTACTTCATCAACCAGGTATTGCTGTACCGCCTCACGACCGAGAATGCGCAGGATGTCCTGAGGGTTCACCGAGCCATCGGTAAGTTGCTGGCCGGCATGTATCTCCTCTCCGGACTGGACTCTGATACCGGCCGCGGTAGGGATAGCATACTCCCGTTCCTCCATCTCTTCATAGCTGATAAATAGCTGACCTTTTTTAACGCTGACCTCGCCGGCGATGCGCGCCACGATGGACGGAGTTTCTTTGGAGATTTCCTTGGTTTCGCCTTTGGTTTCGCCTTTGGTTTTCTTGGCAGCAGTTGGAGTTGCGAGCGCCGTGCCAATATCCACCCGCTGTCCATCATTTACCATTACCTGCCATCGGGCAGGCAGGGCATATTCGTCACGGTAGGTCTCAGAGCTGGTAATCTTGATTCTCCTGCCTTCCTCATCCTGAACGACCTCGGCTAAACCGTCTATTTCGGAGATAATGGCCTGACCTTTGGGAGCTCTGGCTTCAAATAGCTCTTCCACCCTGGGCAGACCGCTGGTGATGTCTAGTCCGGCCACGCCGCCGGTGTGGAAGGTGCGCAGGGTCAGCTGGGTGCCCGGCTCACCAATACTCTGGGCAGCGATGATTCCCGCGGCAGTATGGAGTTCAACCAGTCTGCCCTGGGACAGGTCCCTCCCGTAGCACATCTGGCAGGTACCCCGTTTGGACTGGCAGGAGAGGGGCGACCTGACGTGCACCCGGTTGACTCCGGCATCAATGATTTCCGCCACCTTCCGCTCATCTATCTCCTCGTTGCGGTCAACGATGACCTTCCCTGTTTTTGGATGGACTATCTGGCTTGCCGCCATCCGGTTGCTGATACGCTCGGTAAACGAAGGAAGCAGCGCTTTTTCTTTTAGCTCCGATACCCAGATACCATCCACGGTTCCGCAGTCCTCTTCAAAAACAATGACGTCCTGAGCCACGTCAATAAGTCGCCTGGTGAGGTAACCACTATCCGAGGTCCTCAGTGCCGTATCAGCCAGGCCCTTGCGTGCACCGTGCGTGGAGATAAAATACTCCAGAACAGTATGTCCTTCACGCAGGCTGGTTTTTATGGGGAAGTCGATGATTTTACCGGAAGGGTCGGTCATCAGACCACGCATGCCAGCCATCTGGGTGATCTGAGAGATGTTACCTTTGGCCCCGGAAGTGGCCATCATATAAATACCACCGTAGCGGTCAAGGGTATCCGAGATGGTGCTGGTAATACGGTCCATGGTTTCCATCCAGACACCCACGATGCTGTTATATCGCTCGCCCTCGGTTATCAGGCCTCGGTTATACTGGTTGTCGATGATGGATATTCTCTCCTCCGCTTCCTCGAGCATCTTGGCCTTGCTTTCCGGCACCTCAATATCGTTCATGGCAATGGTGATGCCGGACTTGGTAGCATAACGGAAGCCCAGCTGCTTGATGCTGTCAAGGACTCTGGCGGTGTCTTCATTAGGGAGTATCCGGCAGCACTCTGAGACAATCTGCTTGAGTCCAGACCGGTCGATTATCCTGTTCTGGAAGCCAAGCTCAGAGGGGAGAACTTCATTGAACATGATGCGTCCCACGGTGGTCTCAATTTCCTGGCCGTCTTTGCGCGGGTCTCTGGCCAGGATTTTAGCCCGGAGGTCGATATTGCCCAGCTCGTAGGCAAGTCTGGCTTCATCAAAGCTACCAAATCGTCTGCCTTCTCCCTTGGCGCCGGGTCTTTCCGTGGTAAGGTAGTAGCAGCCAAAGACTATATCAAGGGTAGGGGTAACCGTTGGCTCACCGCTGCTGGGCAGCAGCATGTTGTGATGGCTGAGTGCGAGCTCTCTTGCCTCACGTACTGAGGCTTTGGAGAGCGGGACGTGAACCGCCATCTGGTCACCGTCAAAATCGGCGTTGAACGCGGAGCAGACCAGCGGGTGAATCTGGATGGCGCTGCCATCAATGAGCACGGGCTCAAATGCCTGGATGCTGAGGCGGTGGAGGGTAGGGGCCCGGTTCAGCCAGACCGGTCGTTCTTTTACCACTTCTTCGAGTATATCATAGACTTCCGGCTTGGCTCTTTCCACAAGTCGCCGGGCGCTCTTGATGTTCGGGGCGAGTCCCTGCATTACCAGACGGTGCATGACAAAGGGCTTGAAGAGCTCCAGAGCCATTCGTCTGGGCAGGCCGCACTGGTTCAGTTTCAGCTCAGGGCCAACCACGATAACGGAGCGACCGCTGTAGTCGACCCTTTTTCCCAGCAGGTTCTGGCGGAAGCGTCCCTGCTTACCACGGAGCATGTCGGAGAGCGATTTCAGTTTATGATTACCGCTCACCGAGATAGCCCGGCCGCGGCGGCCATTGTCGATGAGTGAGTCGACAGCTTCCTGCAACATTCGCTTTTCATTGCGGATGATTATCTCCGGCGCGCCTATTTCAATCAGGTGGCGCAGGCGATTATTGCGGTTAATGACCCGCCGGTACAGGTCATTGAGGTCGCTGGTGGCGAACCTGCCACCGTCCAGCTGGACCATGGGCCGCAGGTCTGGAGGGAGTACCGGCAGGACTGTCACTATCATCCATTCCGGTTTATTGCCGCTGTTGCGGAATGCCTCCACCACCCGCAGTTGCTTGCTTGCTTTCTTGCGCCTCTGGCCGGACGAGGACTGGGTTTCCAGAAGCAGGTTTTTGCGCACCTCATCCAGGTCAATATCTTTGATTATCTGCAGGATGGCTTCAGCGCCCATCCCGGCTTTAAAAATCTCGCCATATTTCTGCTTCAGTTCGTGGTACTGGCTCTCATTGAGCAACTCTTTCACATTCAGATTTTTGAGCCGTTCCACTTCACTCGTTAGTTTTTCCTCAAGCTGTATTTTTTCATCGGTGAAGTTGCGCCGCAGCTGGTTAACGTCCTCAACGCTTGCCCCTTCCTGTTCCATCTGGGCAATTCTCTCGTCAACAGCTTTCTGTCGTTCGTCAATTTCACCGGAGGCACCTTCCTGGGTTTGTTTGATAGCTTCCTGGCGTGCCTCTTCATTAACCGAGGTGACGATGTAACTGGAGAAGTAGAGTATGTGTTCCAGGCTGCGCGGCGAAAGGTCAAGCAGGAGGCCCAGGCGACTGGGTGTTCCCTTGGCGAACCAGATGTGACTTACCGGGCAGGCCAGCTCGATGTGGCCCATGCGCTCACGGCGTACCTTGGCCCGGGCGACCTCAACACCGCACTTATCGCAGATGACGCCCTTGTAGCGAATTTTCTTGTACTTGCCGCAGTAACACTCAAAGTCCTTGGTGGGCCCAAAAATTCTCTCGCAGAACAGGCCATCTCGTTCTGGCTTTAGTGTACGGTAGTTGATGGTCTCCGGTTTGGTTACCTCTCCGTATGACCAGCTCCGGATCTGCTCCGGTGAGGCCAGGGAAATTCGTACGGCATCAAAATCATTAACTTCCAGCATCTTCTTCCGTTCCCTCTCTCAAAGACGTATCTTCGATCGCAGTAGACTCGGTTTCTAACTTGGGGGTCTCTTCGATCGCAGTAGAATCGGTTTCCAGCGTGGGGGTCTCTTCAATCACGGTGGATTCGGTTTCCAGCGTGGGGGTCTCTTCGATCGCAGTAGAATCGGTTTCCAGGCTGGGGGTCTCTTCAATCGCAGTAGGCTCGGTTTCCAGTTTGGGGGTCTCTTCGATCGCAGTAGACTCGGTTTCCAGCGTGGGGACTTCCTCAATTACTTCTTCAGCTGCGGTCACGCCCGCCTCTCTCTCATTGATCACCTCGAGGGCAAGGCCCAGACTCTGCAGTTCTTTGACCAGAACCTTAAATGACTCCGGTACCCCAGGCTGAAGGATATTCTCGCCCTTGATAATCGCTTCATAGGCTTTAGCTCGCCCGTTGATGTCATCCGACTTTATGGTCAGCATTTCCTGGAGGTTATGGGCGGCGCCGTAGGCCTCCAGTGCCCATACTTCCATTTCACCAAAGCGCTGGCCACCGAACTGTGCTTTGCCGCCCAGGGGCTGCTGTGTTATCAGGGAGTAGGGACCGGTGGAGCGAGCGTGAACCTTGTCCTCAACCAGGTGAATGAGCTTCATCATATAGATAGTGCCCACCGTTACTGGCTGGTCAAATGGCTCACCGGAGCGCCCGTCGCGTAAAACTACCTTGCCGAATGTAGGCGGAACTCCTTTCCCTTCCAGATTAACCTTCTCTGCAGATGACATTAACTCATGCTGGCTCAATTCCCGGCTTGGTATGCCGAGTTCTTCCAGCCAGATGCGCAGGCAGACCTCTCTTGCTTCTCCGGGATAGTTGTCGTTGAAAACCCGGCTGCCGTCATAGCCATGACTGTCCACCCATGCCTTGGCTGTCTCGAGCTGGATTGATGAGTGCTTCCTGTCTGGCGCGTAGTCAACCGCCGCTGCTTTGTGAGCGAGCCAGGTTCTCGCCAGGGCGTCCTCTATCGCCACGTCACTGGCACCATCAAAGACTGGTGTGAGCACTTTGAAACCCAGTGTCTGGGCGGCCCACCCGAGATGTGTCTCCAGAACCTGGCCGATGTTCATCCGGGATGGCACACCGATCGGGTTGAGGATGATATCAACCGGCGTACCATCGGGCAGGAAGGGCATATCCTCTTTAGGGGCAATGAGGGCAATGACGCCTTTGTTGCCGTGACGTCCGGCCAGCTTATCACCCACGGAGATTTTTCTTTTCTGAGCTATCCATACCTGGACCCATTCGTTAATTCCGGCGGGCAGGTCATCACCGCTGTCCTTGCGGGAGTATATTCTCACATTGATAACTTTACCCCATTCGCCGTGTGGTACGCGCAGCGAGGTGTCTTTCACGTCGCGGGCCTTTTCGCCGAATATCGCCCGCAGCAGCTTCTCTTCGGCGGAAAGCTCCGTCTCGCCGCGGGGAGTGATTTTGCCGACCAGTGTATCATCGGGCCCGACTTCGGCACCGATGCGGATAATGCCGTTCTCATCGAGCTCGCGAAGGCTCTCCTCGCCAACATTGGGGATATCCCGGGTAATTTCTTCCGGGCCCAGTTTGGTATCACGTGCTTCCACCTCATGCTTGGCAATGTGAATTGAGGTGAACTTATCATCTTCCACCAGGCGGCTGCTGATGATGATGGCGTCCTCATAATTGTAGCCTTCCCAGCTCATGAAAGCGCAGAGTACATTCTGGCCCAGGGCCAGTTCGCCGTTTTCCGTAGCCGAGCTATCGGCAATCACCTGGCCGGCTGCAATGCGGTCACCTCTCTGTACCAGGGGGCGCTGGTTGATGCAGGTTCCCTGATTGGTGCGGACAAATTTCATCAACTCGTATTCGTCTTTGTGGCCGTTATCCGTGGTGATAGCAATGCGATATTTGGCTTCGACGCCGGCACCATTGACACTGCCCATTTCGGTAACAACCCCGGCGTTTCGAGCAAAGACAACCTGACCGCTGTGTCTGGCAGCCTCTGTCTCCATACCGGTGGCAACCACGGGCGACTCAGGGGCGAGCAGTGGCACCGCCTGCCGCTGCATATTGGCACCCATCAGGGCGCGGTTGGCGTCATTATGCTCAAGGAAGGGAATCAGTGCCGTGGCCACGCTGACGATCTGCCTGGGTGAAACGTCCATCAGGGCTATTTCCTCCACCGTTTCCAGCAGATAGTGGCTTCCCCGCCTGGCCTCAACCCTTTCCTCCAGGAACTGGTTGTTTTTGCCAAGACGGGCATTTGCCTGGGCTATGGTGAACTTCTCTTCCTCATCCGCGGATAGATATATGATCTCATCGGAAACAAATGGTTCTACCTTGACTCTGGCATCGGTGAGTTTGGCCAGCTGGGCGGCAATCGCGGGAGTCACGGTGGCATTTGTCTTGACTATCTTAACTCCCTTGCTGTCGACCACTGCCTCTTTGACCTTCTTGCCGACCAGTCGTTCATCAGTGCTGCTCATCTCGTTAATAACTTTGCGGTAAGGTGTCTCAATAAAGCCGTACTCGTTGATTTGACTGTAAGTGGCCAGTGAACCAATAAGACCGATGTTCGGGCCTTCCGGTGTTTCAATGGGGCATATCCGGCCATAGTGGGAAAAGTGAACATCGCGGACGTCAAAGCCGGCGCGCTCGCGGGAGAGGCCACCGGGTCCCATTGCGGAAAGGCGGCGCTTGTGTGTTATCTCGGCCAGCGGGTTGGTCTGGTCCATGAATTGCGAAAGCTGGGAACTGCTGAAGAATTCCCTGACGGAGGCCACCACCGGGCGGATATTGACCAGGGCACTGGGGGTAATGGCCTCCGTGCCTATGATGCTCATGCGCTCCCGGACCGACTGGGCAAGCCGCAGCAGGCCGACGTGAAACTGGGTCTGTATCAGCTCGCCGACCGTGCGTACACGCCGATTGCCGAGGTGGTCGATATCGTCGCCATAGTCAACGCCGTTATTTATCATGATGATGTGACGGACAATCTCGGCGATGTCATCTCTGGTCAGAGCACGCTCTTCCAGGTGTCTAAGCGTTTCTTCAAGCATGGTGTAAAACTGGAGCAGTTCTTCCTGGTGGTCGAGCTTGCTGGTCAGTGCCGTTCTGAGGTCTTTGAATATCCTGACTACCTCACGGTCGTTTCGTTCTCCAGCCTGACGTAGTCGGGAAACCAGGTCCGCCGTTTCGAAGGGTAGCTCCAGTGTTTCAATGCGATTTAATATTTTTTCCGCGGTGATGCGGAACAGGCCGAGCCGTTTGTTGAGCTTGTAGCGCCCGACCGTGCCCAGGTCATACCGCAGCGGATCGAAGAACATGTTCTGGATAAGTTTCCGGGCGTTCTCCAGGTTCGGGAGTTCTCCCGGTCTGAGTTTACGATAGATATCGAGCAGGGCTTCTGCCTCATCCTTGATGAGGGCGCGTTCCAGGGTGGTGGGGATATACTGGTGTTCGGGGTTGTTATCATCAGCCGAGAAAAGGTCAAGCAACTGCTCATCGCTGCTATACCCGATGGCGCGGAGCAGCGTGGTGATGGGAATTTTCCGCTTGCCATCTATCTTGGCGGACAGAATGTTACGGTTGCTGGTCTCGAATTCCAGCCAGGCACCGCGGGTGGGTATCAGTTTGGCAGAACAGAGTTCACGACCCGAGGCGACGTCTTCCACGACGGTGAAGTAAACGCCCGGAGAGCGCAGGAGCTGGCTCACCACCACTCTTTCCGCACCGCTGGTGATAAAGGTGCCTTTGGCCGTCATCAGCGGTATGTCTCCCAGGAAAAGGTCCTGCTCTTTAATCTCCCCGGTCTCTTTGATAAGCAGCTGTACCCTGACATAAATGGGTGCCGAAAAGGTTAAATTACGGTCGCGGCACTCCGACTCAGAGCGGCTCTGGCGCGGGTCGCGGAGCTCATAGCCGATAAAGCTGAGCTCCATTTTATTGCTGGTCAGCGTTTTAATCGGCGAGATTTCTTGAAGTAGACGCTTGAGACCGTCTTCCTGGAAGCGCTGGAAGGAGTCCAACTGGACTTTAATCAGGTTGGGGACATCTAGAATCTGGGGTAACTTGGCGTAAGAAATTCTGGGAACGGGATGACTGGCTTGCGCATTCACTGGTAAAATAGAAACCATACCTGTACCTGCTCCTTAAAAAAGACACAAAATCCCTAATCTATTGCTTCAATAAATGAGGCATGCGGCATTAATGCCTATAATGAAAGGAAACATATAATGGGGATAAACCCTCTGAGGACATAGTCAAAAAGTAATGATACCATTAAATCCAAATTTTGTCAATACCAATACAAAGGGTTCTTACTAATTTTTCAAAATTAGACTGTTAACGCTTGAAAGTTAGACTGTTAATGGTTCAAAACTAGACTGGGATGTGGCATCCTTCTGAAAAAAGGAGGATGTATGGACCAGATCCACAAGAGGTTCACTGCCGAGC
>JADHXF010000034.1 GCA_016783105.1 Dehalococcoidales bacterium
AAGCAGGGCTGCCGCATCACCGCCGTGCCCTGCTCCACCTCCGCCGACGATATTTTAAACTTGAACCCCGACGGCATTTTGCTGTCCCCCGGCCCCGGCGACCCCGAGCTTCTGGACTACCTGGTTGATACGGTGAAGGGATTGGTCGGCAAAAAGCCGATGATGGGCATCTGCCTGGGAAATCAATTGATAGCCCGCGCCTTCGGCGGGAAGAATTTTAAGCTCAAGTTCGGCCACCGCGGCGGCAACCACCCCGTCAAGGATTTGTCAACGGGCAGGATACACATCACCGCCCAGAGCCACGGTTACGCCATTGACCCGGGCACCTTGCCGGACGGCCTTGAGGTTACCCAGATTAATTTGAATGACGGCACGGTGGAGGGCCTGAGGCACAGGGAACTGCCCATCTTCTGCATCCAGTACCACTCCGATGCCTCCCCCGGCCCCCTCGATAATACCTATTTGTTTGAGGACTTTATGAAGATGGTAAAAGGGGAGAAAATCCCCCATAATCCCCCTTTACGAAAGGGGGAGACAAGATAGCTTCTCCCTTTAGTAAAGGGAGAATGAGAGGGGTTTTATGTTGCCCTACAACAGGAACCTGAAACAGCATTCCAGGCAACTCCGAGAGAATATGACCGATGCGGAAAGGCATCTCTGGGCGAAGGTAAGGATGAAACAATTAAAGGGATACCAGTTCTACAGGCAGAAACCCATTGGTGATTACATAGTCGACTTCTTTTGTCCCGGGGCGAAGCTGGTTATCGAAATCGACGGTAGCCGCCACCTCGTTGGTGAGACGATTGAGTATGACAGGATAAGGGATGATTACTTGAGTAGTCTTGGTCTGAGAGTGCTGAGGTTTACTAACACCGATGTGCTGACAGATATCGAGACTGTCGTTGACAGCATAAGAGGGGAAATCCCCCTTAGTCCCCCTTTTTCAAAGGGGGAGACTGGAGCCGTGGCTGCTGGTTCTTCTACACTGGCAGTCTCGGCCGTAGCTCTTTCACGAAAGGTGGAGACAGTAACTTCTCCGAAGGCGGCAACTTCTCTCTCTGCGAAGAGGGAGACATGATAACTTCTCCCTTTGGTAAAGGGAGACCGAGAGGGATTTCAACGGGGACAAAGGGGGTGAGGTAGAGAAGATGGATAACAAAGAAGACATAAAGTTGGTTCTTAATCACTATCCTTACATAAATAGGTTTTTAGGAGAAATTGTTGAGCAGAGACTATTAATGCCAAATAACGAAAATGGCGTAATTACCTCTCAACTCATTAAAGCAAAAGATAAGTTGCCTGCGAGTGAATATGAACGCTCAGAGAATGACGATTTTGATGACGAGTATTTTGATGACGAGGAATGGGAATCAGCTAGTTTCAAACTAGATTCAGGTCTACATTTATTAAATAAAACACTAGCTTACGGCGACCAATTCTGTGAAGGTTTTAGTTATATTTTCCAAAATATTAAATTTACTAAGCACCAAGAAGCAGATACAAGGATTTCAGAAGTACTTGCTCAAGTAAAAGCCTTCGAATGCTTATCGAAATTGGGCTATAAAAAGATTACTAAAGTTGACCAGTGGCAAAATCAATTGAACGTGGATTTCGTAGCGCGTAAATCGCCTGATTACTTTGCGATAATGGTAACTCGCCTTTATTCTGCAAAACACGTTGAAGAGAACTTTCTTGAATATGATGAAAATTCCCTTGCACGTTCATTAACAACTGACATTTCTTATGCTATTAACCAAAGCTATCCTAAAATAGAAAAATACTGTACCAATCATGTTGGAGTAGACAAAGGTATAATAATAATTTCCAGTAGCCGTGATTTTTTTGGAAACAAGAAACTTGAAAATACATTGTACGGACTTAAAACAACAAGAGTAATTTCTATTTTAAATAGAGAATGGACAACAAGAAAAGAGGGTCAAAATAAGCACAAATACTTGAATCACTTAGTAATTACGACTGGAAGAAACGTATGGAATGCTTTTACGTATCCTAGAATGAGGAGCATAAACTTTGACCACAAAACCCTCTAAAGTCTTAATCATCGGGTCGGGGCCCATAATTATCGGGCAGGCGGCGGAGTTTGACTACGCCGGCACGCAGGCCTGCAAGGCCATGCGCGAGGAGGGCGTCATCTCCGTGCTGGTCAACTCCAACCCGGCCACCATCATGACCGACGAGGACATCGCCGACGTGGTCTACATCGAGCCGCTCACCGTGGAGGTGATATCCCGCATCATCGAGCGCGAGCGCCCCGACGGCCTTTTGCCAACGCTCGGCGGGCAGACCGGCCTCAATCTGGCCGTGGCCCTGGCCGACGCCGGCGTCCTTGATAAATACAACGTCAAAAGCCTCGGCACGCCCATCCAGACCATCCGCAACGCCGAGGACCGCGAGCTGTTCAAGCAGCTTTTAATCAACATCGGCCAGCCGGTGCCGCCCAGTCAAACGGTCAACACGCCGGAGGAGGCGCGGAAGGCGGCCAAAAAAATCGGCCTGCCGGTGGTCGTCCGCCCCGCTTACACAATGGGAGGGACGGGGGGAGGTTTTGCCCATACGTGGGAGGAACTGGACCAGATTGCCGCCGGCGGGCTGGCCGCCAGCCCCATCCACCAGGTCTTGATTGAGCAATCGTTGGTCGGCTGGAAGGAAATCGAGTACGAGGTGATACGCGATGCCGCCAATAACTGCATCACCGTCTGCAACATGGAAAATTTAGACCCCATGGGCGTCCACACCGGCGACAGCATCGTGGTCGCCCCCAGCCAGACGCTGACCAACAAGGAATACCAGATGCTGCGCACCGCCAGCCTGGAGATAATAAGGGCGCTGGGGATTGAGGGGGGCTGCAACGTCCAGTACGCCCTCGACCCACAGAGCCAGCAGTACTACGTCATCGAGGTCAACCCCCGCGTCAGCCGCAGCTCCGCCCTGGCCAGCAAAGCCACCGGCTACCCCATCGCCCGCGTCGCCGCCAAGATTGCCGTCGGAAAAAGACTTGATGAAATCCCCAACGCCGTCACCGGCAAGACCATGGCTTCCTTCGAGCCGGCGCTCGACTACGTGGTGGTCAAGATTCCGCGCTGGCCCTTCGACAAGTTCGCCACCGGAGACAGGGTCATCGGCACCCAGATGAAGGCCACCGGCGAAGTCATGGCCATTGACCGCACCTTCGAGGCGGCCTTGCAGAAGGCGGTGCGCTCGCTGGAGTTCGGCAGGCGCTCGCTGCTCTGGGAAGACCCGAAGTGGGCGAAGGATGAAGATGTAAGCAAATATCCCCTCTGGCCCAACGACCTGCGCCTCTGGGCGCTCATGGCCGCGCTGAGAAGGGGCACTCCGCCCGCAGAGCTATCGGAGCGGACAAAGATTGACCTCTGGTTCCTGGACAAGCTCCAGAACATCATCAATATGGAAAAGGAACTGCTCTCCCGGTCTTTAACTCCCGAGCTATTGCGACGGGCGAAGCGGCTCGGCTTCTCCGACGAGCAGCTCGGCACGCTGGCTGACCGCCTTCCCGAGCAGGTGAGGCAGCTCCGCCACGACTGGAACATTCGCCCCGTCTACAAGATGGTGGATACCTGCGCCGCCGAGTTCGATGCCGCCACCCCCTACTTTTACAGCACCTACGAGCAGGAGAACGAAGCCATCGCCGAACACCGGGCAAAGGCGGTGGTCATCGGCAGCGGCCCGATACGCATCGGGCAGGGCATCGAGTTCGACTACTGCAGCGTGCACGCTGCCCGGGCGCTCCAGGAGGCCGGCTACCAGAGCATCATGATCAACTCCAACCCGGAGACCGTCTCCACCGACTTTGACACCAGCGACCGCCTCTATTTTGAAGCCCTCGACGAGGAGAGCGTGCGCGATATCCTGGAGAACGAGGGCAATGGCAACAGCGCCACGCCATCGATAGTCCAGTTCGGCGGGCAGACCGCTATCAACCTAGCCAGTCCGCTTTCCCTCGCTGGTTTGCCCCTCCTCGGCTCCAGCGCCGAGGCGATAGACCTCGCCGAGGACCGGCGCCGCTTCGAGAACTTCTTGAGCGACCTGGGCATTCCCCAGCCGCCCGGGGCCGGCGTTACCTCGGTGGAGGAAGCTTTAAATATCGCCCGGGTCATCGGCTACCCCGTGCTTGTCCGCCCCAGCTACGTGCTCGGTGGGCGGGCTATGGAGATTGTGCACAACGACGCCGAGCTCTCCCGCTACACGAATTTTGCCATGGAACTGGACACCGGCCATCCTGTCCTTATTGACAAGTACCTGCAGGGAAAGGAAGCCGAGGTTGATGCCATCGGCGATGGGGAAACAGTGCTTATTCCCGGCATCATGGAGCATATCGAGCGCGCCGGCGTGCACAGCGGCGACTCCATGGCTGTCTATCCCGGATTGAACCTGACCCGTCAGGAAGTGAATACCTTAATTGACTACACCGTCCGCATCGGGCTGGCCCTGAAAATCAAAGGGCTGATGAACGTCCAGTTTGTAACGGTGCCGCGCCGTGAAGGTCTGGGCTCATCGGTCTATGTGCTGGAGGTCAACCCGCGCGCCAGCCGCACCGTCCCATTTCTTTCCAAGGTGACCGGCGTCCCCATAGTGAAAGTAGCCACCAAGGTCATGCTCGGTATCAGCCTTAAAGAGCAGGGATATAAAACCGGTCTCTGGCCGGAACAGCCGCTGGCCGGGATAAAGGCGCCCGTCTTCTCCATGTCAAAGCTGCTCGGCGTTGATACCTACCTCGGCCCGGAGATGAAGTCCACCGGCGAGGTGATGGGCATCGATGTTAACTTTAACGCTGCCCTGGCCAAGGCACTGCTAGCCGTGGGCATGATGCTGCCGCCACAGGGCACCATATTGCTCAGCATCGCCGACCGGGACAAACCGGAAGCGCTGCCCGCCATCAGCAAGCTGGCCGAGCTTGGCTACATACTCTACGCCACCGAGGGCACCGCTGCCATGATTGAGGCCGCCGGGCTCCCCGTAACCAGGATAACCAAAAAACTGAGCGAGGGGCATCCGAACGTGGTTGACGTCATCAAAGACGGCACCGTAAAAGGCGTGGTCAATACCATAACCGGCGGAGATGCTTCCCTGCGCGATGGCTTCTACATCCGGCGGGCCGCCGCCGAAAAACAGGTCCCGTGCTTCACTTCGCTTGATACCGTCCGGGCGGTGGTGGAGGCGCTGTCCAGCCCCAACCAGACATACCTTGTGCAGCCCCTCCCCGAATACCGCAGAAAGGATAGCTAAATGAAGTTAATCGATGCGGAAATAATTGACAACCATCAGGTCCTGCCTGGCCACAGGCATGTTCAGGCACGGGGCATACTGGGCAGCTGGCTCATCTGGCTGCATTGCCCGGATATCGCCCGGGAGGCGAAGCCGGGGCAGTTCGTCATGGTGCGCTGTGGCCCGGAAACCACCCTGCCCCGCCCGTTCAGCATCCACCAGGTAAATGACGACCGTATAGCTTTATTTTATGCCGTGCGGGAAGGCGGACGGGGTACCGGCTGGCTCGCCGAACAGAAAGTCGGCGCATCAGTATCAATATTCGGGCCGCTGGGCAACGGTTTTTCTCTTGACCCAAAATCGCAGAATTTACTGCTGGTGGCCGGCGGCGTTGGCATTGCCCCGCTGTATTTTCTGGCCCGGCATGCCATAGAAAAAAATCACAAAGTGACACTGCTCTACGGCACGGCGGATGGAAACCGTTATCCCATTTCCCCGGAAATAGAAGCGGTGGCGGCCACTGAGGACGGCTCGGTGGGGGAAAAGGGGCTGGTGACTGACCTTTTCCCCCGCTTTGCGGAAAGGGCCGACCAGGTCTTTGCCTGCGGGCCGATGCCCATGTACCGCGATATGTTCAACCGCCAGCGAGAACTGAAACTTGAAGGCAGGCCGGTGCAGGTATCGCTGGAGGTGCGGATGGGCTGTGGGGTTGGCGTCTGCTACGGCTGCACCGTTAAAACAAAAAGTGGACTGAAGCAGGTCTGCAGAGAAGGGCCGATATTTGAGCTGGACGAGGTTCTATGGGACGGGCTTAACCCCTGACACTGAATTTTAGTAACAACCCTGATTTCCTCAAATTAAAAAGAGCGCCAGCCACCGCACTTCCATCAACGGTCACCAGCGCCCCATTCCGTTGCCAAGCGTGTTCCGCTAAATTTACGTGAATTCTTTCATTAAGACGAGCATTAATATTATCAGCCCCAGCGCACCTAATACAATACCGAGATAACTTATACTTTTCATCATCACACCCTTAAGCTAACTTTCTGTTTTCAGAGGTTTCTTCAGGTCAGGTATACTAATTATATTCATTTCATCGCTGAAGTCAATACTAAAATATATTTTCTCAGCGCTCCTCATTTCCCTTATAATTTATTCAGGAGGTATGCCATGGTCATCACTAAGAACGTCAGCCTGCAAACAAAAGGTGAGTGCGACATTATTGACATAACGTCGCAAGTGCAGCAGCAACTATCGGAAACAGGGATAAAGGACGGCACGGTTACGGTATTCATCACCGGCTCAACGGCGGGGGTAACCACCATTGAAAATGAACCCGGCCTCATCGCCGACTTCAAGGCCATGTGGGAGCGGGTTATCGCGAAAAACATTGAGTACCGGCATGACTGCGCCTGGGGTGAGGGCAATGGCTATTCCCACGTGCGTGCCTCGCTGCTGGGAGCTTCGCTGGTGGTCCCTTTCCACAACAAGAGGCTGGCCCTGGGAACATGGCAGCAAATAGTGGTGGTGGATTTTGACAACCGGCCGAGGTCAAGACAGGTTTTACTGCAGGTTATGGGAGAATAATAAGTGGTCTATTTGCTCTTCTTTTTCTTCTCGGCCTTCGGTTTCTTCTCCGCCTTCTCTTCCGCCCCCTCTACCTCAGCCACCTCTTCCTCAATAACTTCGGCTGCTGAAGCTTTAGCCTGAACCTGGTTGAGCTTCTTCATCAACCGCGACTTGCGCCGGGCGGCATTGTTGGGATGGATAATCCTCTTCTCCGCCGCCCTGTCCAGGGCACTTATCGACTCCGCGACCGCCGCCTGGGCAGACTCAATCTCGCCGGAAAAGATAAACTTTTCCGCCCTGGTGATGAAAGTTTTCGCCCGGCTGCCAACCCTGCGATTTCTCAACTGTCGTTTTTCCGCGTTCCGCGCCTGCTTTTGCGCCTGCTTAATCTTTGGCAATACCAATCTCCTTCAAATCAAATTGATTGAATATTTTTAGAATACATCCCAAAATTAAATATTATGCTTAATCAGAGATACAAGTCAAGTTTTGTCGCCCGTTCTGGCCGATGACTCATCCCCGATGCGGATAATCCGCATCACGCCTTTAACCGACTCGATTTTCTTGAGGAGCCGGCTTAACTGGGCTAAACCCTGCGTTTCCATGGTAAAGTTCATGGTAACGGTATGGTCATCATGGTTGTGAGTGGCCATAGCCGCAATGTTAACCTTCTCTTCGGCGACAACTATGGTAATATCACGCACCAGCCCCACCCGGTCCCAGGCTTCAACCTGAACGTTAACCGGATACAGCGAGTCCGTCTGCCCCCACTCCACCGGCACCAGCCTGTCCTCCTCGTCCTCATGCAGGACGTTGTAACAATCCTGACGGTGAATGGTAACGCCGCGGCTGCGGGTGATGTAGCCAATTATTTTATCGCCCGGCACCGGATGGCAGCACTGGGCCAGATGGGTAACCAGATTGCCCACGCCCAGCACGTTTACCGTCGAGGGCACCGGTTTGCGCGGCGCCACTTCAGGAATGGCTTTGGGTGTCTCCTGCTGTGCGGCCAGTTTTATCGCAATCTGGTGCGTGGAAATCCCTCCGTAGCCAATGGCCGCCAGGAAATCTTCCGCATTGCTGAAGTTGAATAGTTCGGCAAGCGCCTCACGCTCAATGGTGACCCCCAGATGCCTCAGTTCCTTCTCCAGGAGCTGGCGGCCGCGCTCGATGTTCTCCGTGCGCTCCTGTCTCTTGAACCACTGCCTTATTTTTTCCTTGGCATGGGAAGTCTGGACAAGACCGAGATGGGGGTTCAGCCAGTCGAGACTCGGGCCCTTTTCACCCTTGGTGGCCATAATCCCCACCACATCCCCGTTTTTCAGCTCGTAGTCAAGCGGCACCAGTCGCCCGTTCACCTTGGCGCCGATGCACCGGTGTCCGAGCTCGGTATGCACCCGGTAAGCAAAATCAAGCGGTGTGGAGCCTCTGGGCAGGTCCTTGATATCCCCCTTTGGTGTGTAAACAAAGACCTGGTCAATGAAGATGTCCGTTTTTACCGATTCCAGGAACTCTTCCGACCCGCTCAGTTCACGGTGCCACTCGATAAGCTGGCGCAGCCAGCCGACTTTTTCCTCGAAGTGCAGGTCGGCCTTCTCCCCCTGCTTGTAACGCCAGTGCGCCGCCACGCCGTACTCGTCATCGTAGTTCATCTCTCGGGTTCTTATCTGGACTTCCAGTGGAGTGGTGCCGAAACACATGACTGCCGTATGCAGCGACTGGTACCCGTTCGGCTTGGGACTGGCAATGTAATCGTCAAACTCCTCGGGTATGGGGTGCCACAGGCTGTGGATGATGCCCACGGTGCTGTAACAGTCCGGTACCGTGCTGACCAGCACCCTGAGCGCCAGCAGGTCATAAATATCGTTGAAGTCACGTCCGCGCTGCATTTTCTGGTTAATGCTGTATATATGCTTGGGCCGGCCCGATAGCTCAGCTTTCAGGCCGACTTTACCCAGCTCTTTTTTTAGTATGTCAATTACCTGGGTAATAAAGTCTTCCCGCTGCGTGCGACGTGCTGCCAGCAGGTCAACAATGCGGCGGAATTTCTCCGGCTCCAGATACTGAAAGGCCAGGTCCTCCAGTTGCCATTTAAGTTCCCAAATCCCCAGGCGGTGGGCGAGCGGGGTATAGATTTCCAGGGTTTCCTGGGAAATGCTGCTCTGCTTTTCCGGGGTCAGCGCATCCAGGGTACGCATATTATGTAATCTGTCCGCCAGCTTGATAAATACCACGCGGAGGTCCTCCGCCATGGCGACAAGCATCTTCCGCAGGTTTTCCGCCTGTGTCTCTCGCGGGGCTGTCCCCCCGGCCTGCCAGGACACTTTGCCGAGTTTGGTCACGCCGTCAACCAGCCTGCTTATCTCCGGCCCGAACTTCTCCTGTATCTTCTCGACGGGTATGCCGCAGTTCTCCGGCACGTCGTGCAGCAGCGCCGCCGCCAGAGAGGTGGCATCTATCTGGAGCCCGGCAAGTATGATTGCCGTCTGCATCGGGTGCTCCATGTAAGGTTCCCCCGACAGGCGCATCTGCCCCTGATGCGCCTCAGCCGCAAACTGGTACGCCTCTTCGACGACGGCAAGCCTCTCCGTTGGAAGATAGGCCTCCGCCTTTTCCTTCAGCTGGCTGAAACTCGTTACCCCAACAGTCGCCACGGTGGTGAAATGCCTCCCATCCCGACGGTAATGCGGGCTCTCTCCTAAGTATAGCCCAAGGAAACTGAGTCTGTAAATCTATTAATAGCGATTATAATGACCGCAAACAATATTGACACAGAGGAAAATTGTGGTATACTTTCACTGTTTCAATACCATTCTGGTAAGGAGGTAATCCAAAAATGAGCAAATTTATTCGTGTTAACATGACCAATCTGACCGCTAAACTCGAGGACGTGCCCGGCAAATATCGATTGATGGGCGGACGTGGCCTAACCTCGGCCATTACCTCTGATGAGGTGCCGCCCACCTGCCACCCCCTGGGGCCAAACAACAAAATTACTTATGCCCCTGGTATTGTTACCGCCAGCGGTGCCCCAACCGCCGGCCGTCTTTCCGTTGGTGCCAAATCTCCCCTGACGGGAACCATCAAGGAATCAAATGCCGGTGGTATTGCCGCCGACAAGCTTGCCCGCATCGGCATAAAAGCCATTATCGTCGAGGGACAGCCCAAAGAGAAGGGCAAGTTCTGGGTGCTCAAGGTCGATAAGAGTGGCGCTGAACTTATGCCCGCGGCTGCGGAATGGGTCGGCAAGGGCCTTTATGAAGCCTACCCCAAGATGCTCAATAAGTTCGGCGACAAGGTGGGCATTATCAGCATTGGCGTTGCCGGAGAGAAACTGATGGCAATGTCCGGTATCTGTGTCAACGACCCGGAGAACCGTCCCAGCCGATATGCCGGCCGCGGTGGTCTCGGGGCGGTGATGGGCAGTAAAGGACTCAAAGCTATCGTGGTTGATGACGCCGGTGGTGCCAGTCTATCGCTCGCCAATAAAGAGGCTTTTGATACCGGGCGCAAGAAGCTGACCGATGCCCTGCAACAGCATGACATCACCAAGCCCGGGGGCACGTTGAATACGTACGGTACGGCCGCGTTAATCAACGTCCTCAACGAGGCCGGGGCATTACCTACCCGCAACTTCAGCTCAGGACGCTTCGAAGGGGCGAGCAAGATTTCCGGCGAAATGATAAAGGAGAACTGCGACAAGCGTGGTGGTGTTGGACAGACCGGTCACCGAGGCTGCACCGGCTGCATTATCCAGTGCTCCAACGTCTACCCGAAGGAAGACGGCACCGAACTGGTCTCCTGCCAAGAGTACGAATCGGTCTGGTCGTTCGGCGCTGACTGCGGCATTGATAGCCTTGAGGTTACCGGCGAACTGATCCGGCTGTGCAATGACTACGGGGTGGATACCATTGAGGCCGGCACGACCATCGGCGTGGCCATGGAGGCCGGACTGGCCAAGTTCGGTGACGGCAAGAAGGCCATCGAGCTCATGCAGGAAATCGGCAAGGGCACCCCGCTCGGCCATATCCTCGGCGGCGGCACCGCGCTCACCGCGGATACCTTCGGCGTTGTCCGCTGCCCGACGGTCAAGAGACAGTCCATGCCTGCCTATGAGCCCAGGGTAATCAAGGGCATTGGTGCGACCTACGCCACCACCACCATGGGCGCTGACCACACCGCCGGCTATACCATTGCCCCGGAGATACTGGGGGTCAGCGGTAAACTGGACCCGGCGAGCAAGGGCATGGAGAAAGCCGAGGCTTCGCGCAACTTCCAGTACGCTACCGCTTTCCTCGATTCTACCGGCCACTGCCTGTTCATCGCCTTCGCTATCCTGGATATAGCCTCCGGCCTTGAGGGCATGGTAGAGGAGTGCAACGGCGTACTCGGCACCAACTGGACAGTGAATGACGTTGGCCGGATTGGCGGCGACATTGTCAAGATGGAGCGTGCTTTCAACCTGGCTGCCGGCTTCACCAACCTTGATGACCGCATTCCGGAGTTCATGAAATATGAGAAGCTGCCACCGCACAACGTCGTTTATGATTTACCTGACGAGATACTGGACAAAGTCCACAACCCCTAGCCAGTAACCTGAATCTGACCACGAGCCCCCTTCGCCATCGCTGTGGAGGGGGCTTTCTTCATCTTGCTAAAATACGGTATAATTAAATTTGTAATTAACAGATGAGGAACCCGCCATGAACAAGATTGAGATAAGGTTTTTCGCCAGCTTGCGTAAATATCACCCCAACTCCGGCGACAGTGAAGCCTTTGCCATGGAACTGAACGATAAGACCAGCCTGGGTAACCTGATAGACAAACTCAAAATCCCCCGGCAGGAAATAGGCGTGCTCATGGTTAACGGCACATGGCAAAAGGAAAACTACCTCCTCCAGGATGAGGACAGGGTGGGACTCTTTCCGCTCATCGGTGGAGGATAATTGATGATTGAAGTACACCTTTACGGCAAACTGCGCCGCTTTACCGATAACCAGGACCCCTCCCAAGATTCCATTATTAATATTCCGGTTAATAATAGCGACTCAATTGAAAGTATCGTGCGGCGTATTGGCATACCATTTGAGGAGTTGGGCAGCAATATTTTCCTCAATGGCGAGTATTCAGCACTGGAAAGAAAGGTGAGTAATGGAGACCGCCTGGGCATCTTTCCAGATGATATGAAGCTCCTCTACAAATGGTATTTTAATAAAGCTTCATAGCACATCAGGGGAATGAAATTGTATCGGGCACCGCGGGGAACAACCGACATTCTGCCAGGAGAACAGGCCTACTGGCGTTACATCGAGCAAAAAGCCGCCCGTATCTGCCAGCTCTATGGTTATGAGCGGATTGATTCTCCGGCGTTTGAGGACACCGCCCTTTTCACGCGCAGCGTAGGGCCGGGAACGGACATCGTGGAAAAGGAGATGTACTCCTTCACCGATAAGGGCGGTAACCAGGTCACGCTGCGTCCGGAAGGCACCGCACCGGTATGCCGTGCCTATCTGGAGCACGGGTTCCACAGCCGGCCGCAGCCGGTCAAACTCTACTATCTGGCCGCCATTTTCCGATATGAAAGGCCACAGGCAGGAAGGTTCAGGCAGCACTACCAGTTTGGCTGCGAGGCCATCGGTGACGATGACCCTTCCCTCGATGCGGAAAACATTGACCTTGCCTGGCAGTTTTTTCAGTCGCTGGGCCTGAAACGCCTTACCCTGCAGTTGAACAGCATCGGCTGCAAGCAGTGCCGGCCGGGCTACCTCAGCGTTTTACAGGAATACTACACCGGCAATGCGGCGGCACTGTGCAACGATTGCCGGAAAAGGCTGGGCCGAAACCTGCTCCGGCTGCTCGACTGCAAGCAGCCGTCCTGCCAGGACGCGGCTGACGCAGCACCCCGGAGCGCCGACCACCTGTGCCCGCAGTGCCGGGAGCACTTTGACCGGCTCATTACATACCTTGACCTGCTGAAGATTCCCTTCACCCTCAACCACCGCCTGGTCCGCGGGCTTGATTACTACACGAGGACCGTTTTTGAAATTCAGCCCGAAAACGGGGGCGCACAGAGCACCCTCTGCGGCGGCGGGCGGTATGATGACCTGATTGAGGAACTCGGCGGCAGACCAACCCCCGCCATCGGCTTTGCCATCGGCATGGAACGGATAATCCTCAATCTAAAGGCACAGTCCGTGCCCGTCCCGCCCCTGCCCGGGCCACTGGTTTTTATCGCCCGCCAGGGTGAGGCCGCCAGAAATGAAACGGTCAGGCTGGCGTCTTATCTGAGGCAGAAGGGCATCGGCGTCATCATGGCCACCGGCGACCGCAGTCTCAAGGCACAGCTCAGACAGGCCAATAACCTTGGGGTGCATTATAGCGTTATAATAGGTGAGGAAGAATTAAAAAATGGCACCGCGTCATTGCGGGATATGACCACCGCCCTACAGAAAACGGTCAGGGTGACTAAATTACCAGAACTATTGAAAGGTTAACGCAGCCTAGCGATGAAGTGATAATCGTGAATTTATGTAAAATTTCTACCAAAAAGCCTTGACAAAAATATTTTTACCGTTTATATTGAGAATGATATCTATAATAAAAGGGGGTGATGTAATGGCGGGACCCGCAAGGGGAGCGAGTTTTGAGCTCGAAAAACGGACACGGAAGAAATCTTTGTCTCCATAAAATAAAGGCGTTATGGATAAGTGTCTTTTTGTGGAGATATAGATATATCAAAAAAAGGAGTGAAAATTAAAGTCGATGAAAAGGAAAATATCTAAAATATGGGGAGTTGGCCTGGTCATAGTGCTGGCAGCCACCCTGCTGTTATCAGCGGCACCAGTGTCAGCCGGCACCGCCAGCTGGAGCAGCTTCACCATCCCCAGCTCAACCAATAATGTGGTTGTCGCCGGGGCTGATGTTACTGACTTCGCTGTTGGCGGCGACGGGACGACAATCTGGGCCGTTGATGCCACCACTCCGAAGGTGTACAAGTCAACGGACGCCGGTCTCACCTGGAGCGATAAAACCAGCGCCTTCACGGCGGTTACCGGCTTTGTTGCCCCGTACCGTGTTGCCATTGCCCCTGACGACAACGATATCGTAGCCATCGCCTGCAACACCGTGGACAAAGTTGCTGTCACCACCAACGGCGGCACCAGCTTTGGCGACCTGGGCACGACTCAGCAAGGAGTTCTGGGAGCCTGTACTCAAATCAACGATATCGCCATCTCCGCGGAAGACTCCGGGACGCACTACGTCGCCGTTGCCGGTGATGAGACTACTCCGCTGGGCAACGTCTGGTACTTCAACGTTGGCGCCGCGGCACCAGCCTGGACGGAAACCAACAGCCTGGCTGGCTGGGGCTCCTTAACTTCTGACCGGGCGATGTCAGTGGCGTTCTCGCCCAACTTCGCCTCGGACCAGGTGATGGTCGCCATCACCCAGGAAGATGCCATCGCAGTTCTCTTCGAGATTTTCAGCTTCTCCACCGACCTGTGGAACACCAACGCCGGTTTCGCCAGCTACCCGGTGAGCGTTATCGCCAATGCTGACGCAACCATAGGTGGCATCAGCGCCGCTGATATCTCGCTGGCTCCGGAATACCTGGGCAGTGACGATGCCATGCGCCTCGCCTTTGTTGGCGTGACTGTCACCGGCTCCACTGCCAAGGACGGTATCTACCGCTTTAGCGACACCAGCAAGAAGGAAGTGAAAGTAGACGTAGACGTCAACAGCGTTGCCTACAACGGCACCAACCTGGTTGCCGGCGAATTTGCCAGCAACGTCACCTACCACTGTTCCGACCCGCTGGCGACAACGCCAACGGTAAGCACCACCACATCACTGAAGAGACCGGGGATGGACACCGCGGCTACCGAGGCAGTCGTCGTTGCCTGGTCTGGCGATGACGTGGTCGCCGGGACCTCCGGCGATGACAGCGCCTTCTCCGTCTCCAGAGATGACGGCAAGAGCTACAGCGACATCAGCCTTATTGACGCCGCTGCGATGAACGTGAGGGATGTCGCCGTCTCGCCTGACGGCACCAAGGTCTACGTGGTAACCGACGACGCTGCCGACACCAGCCTGTGGCGCAAGGCTTCAGCCTGGGAGAGGGTGCTTGCGGTTGACTCCGTAGCCGGATGCATCGTCCGCACCGCGCCCGATGACCCGGATGTGGTCTACGTGGCTGACCTGGCGACCAAGGTGATGTACTACAGCAACACCGCCGGCGACACCAAGTGGTTCAACCGCGCCTCCCGCTACGATGTCCAGGACATTGCGGTAGAAGGCAACGGTGATGTTGTTTACATTATCTACGACGGCACCACCACGGTAAGCAAGAGCACCAACCGCGGCTTCACCTGGGCTTCAGCCAAGTCCACCGGTATCAGCGCCACCGCCGAACTGAGCACGATTACCAGCCTCGGCGAGGACATGCTGATTGCCGGCAGTGATGCTGGCTACGTGGGCTACACCGCTGATGGCAACTCTTCGTGGAGCACGGTAACCGTACAGCTCACCCATGCTTCCGCAACTCAGGTAACCGCCAGCGGCCTGGCTGACGGCGACTTCATCTACGCCGCCGTTGCCGGCGCCAACGACACCGTCGCCCTGGTAGAGCGCTGGGAGATTGGTACCAGCACAAGCTGGAAGGACCTGGGGGCAGCGACCACCACCGACCTTGGTGGTGACGGCACCGCCGATGAGTGCGGCGCTTTCGGCATCGCTCTGGTAGAGGGTGTCCTCTATGTTGCCATGGAGAACATTGACACCAATGCCGGCTCCGCTGACAGCGTAGTCTTCAGTACACTTGACCCACACGGCTCGGCACCTACCTGGAGCATGCTGGTCAGCGCTGACGAGACCTTCGTGACGACCCCATCGGCACTCAGGACCAGTGAAGGCAGCACCGTGCTGTGGGCGCTTGACACCACCGGGCAAAAACTCTTCAGCTACACCGATACCATGTCGGCAGCCGGACCAGCCCTGTTGGCACCTGCCCATGGCGGTGAAATCTCCATGAACCCGGTAAGCGGCACGGCTTACGATGTATCCTTCACCTGGGAGCGAGCATCCAAGGCTGACATCTACCAGGTAGACGTCTCCTTTGACTACGACTTCGCCGAGAGGTTCCCGAGGATAACGACAACCTCTACCACCGCATCCACGGTGGCCCAAATCGCCGGCCCCTCCGGCACGGCGGGTACCAACCTGATTAACTTCATGCCGGAGACTACCTACTACTGGCGGGTGAGGGCATCCTCAACTGAAGCCGATACCACTGTCTACAGCCCGTGGTCGGCAGCCCGCAGCTTCACGGTTGCCGAGTTGCCAGAAGCACAGGCACCGGTAATCATCCAGCAGCCCCCGGCGCCTGTGATTTCAGTGCCACCGGCACCGAACATCACTCTCCAGCCACCGGAAATCGTGCTTCCGGCTCCTCCACCCGCCCCACCGGAAATCGTAATCCCGGCAGCGCCGGCACCGACACCACCGGTACCAACCTGGGCGATTTACGCCATCATCATCATTGGTGCCGTACTGGTAATCGCGCTCATCGTCCTCATCATGAGGACCAGACGACCGGTGTAAGGCACAACACTCCGTAACCCCGAGAGCCCCCCGTAACAGGGGGGCTCTCTTTTTAGCCAGAGTTATTGACTTTGCTTTCTTCACGGAGTAAAATTCGCCACATGGCAAAGTCTAATCGGCTGTTATCACTGGCCCTGCTTATATTTATACCGGTATTCAGCCTGACGCAAAGCGCTGCCGTCTCCGCCGATGAAGTCAAATGGAGCCGGGTGAACATACCGTCGGAAGGAAACGCCGGCAACTGGCTGCTGGCCAGTGGTTCTGACGTTCAGCACCTGGCGATGTCCGCCAACGGCACTCTATATGCCTACGTACCCGGCCCCACCTATACTCTTTACCGGTCCACGGACGGTGGCTACGGCTGGTCATACATCGGCGATGTCCAGGACAGCATAGTGGCTATCGCCATCTCAACACAGGACGAAAACACCATTTATTACGCCACTACCGCCAGCGTCTACCGTTCCACCGATGGCGGTAAGAAATTTGTCCAGTTTGCCGTGAATCCGGGCGGGGCGGGGAGCAATAACATAGAAATCGCTGATATCGCTGTCACCTATCTCAGCAGCAACATCGTCGCCGTCGCCACCAGAGACACGGACAGCTCCGAATTCGGCGGCGTTTACACTCTGGATGAGGAGCAACTATTACCCGGCTGGGCCGATAGCAATATCGGCAGCTATGACGTTTACGCCCTGGCTTTCTCGCCGCTATACACGGCTGACCGGCAGCTGGTGGCCGTGGTTACGGATGAGACTGATACCTTTATCAGGTTTAAAAGCGGTGATGCCGGGTGGGGTACAATCTTTGGCGACGCGAGGCTTGATAAAGACAACTCGGGAACACCCACACCTGTGGTCGTTGGCAACTCCGCCGCCATTGCCTTCCCCACGGACTACGAAGGCACATCTCCAGACACTGCTTTATTCCTCGCCGTTGATACCGGCACCGGCGATGGAGATGTCTATAAAATTGTAACCACGGAGTCGCCGGATAGTTCCGATGCTACCGACCTCAATGCAGGCTCGGCTAACAACATGGGCAACATAGATATTACCGGCCTGGCGGCGTCTGGTGCTGATAATGCTATTTGCTTGCTGGCCGGAGCCGCCAGCAGCGCCCAGACCTACTACAGCAACAATGGTGGGCGTGACTGGAATAAAAGCAAAAAAGAACCT
>JADHXF010000035.1 GCA_016783105.1 Dehalococcoidales bacterium
TGCTCGGCAGTGAACCTCTTGTGGATCTGGTCCATACATCCTCCTTTTTTCAGAAGGATGCCACATCCCAGTCTAGTTTTGAACCATTAACAGTCTAACTTTCAAGCGTTAACAGTCTAATTTTGAAAAATTAGTAAGATACCCCAAAAAAGTATTGACAAATATGACGTTTAGTATTAATATTCGCCATTATATTCAATGAGGCATTCACATGAACCCTCGATACAATATAAAGCAAAAAGTAGTAATAAAACCGCCTGCTGCTCAATCTCCAGATCCACGGAACTCGACTCTAGATAAATATGCCGGACAAATTGGCACGATTGTCGATTGCTATTGGATAAGTACGCATCTCAGTGGGGTCTTTTATATTTACAGAGTGAAGGTTGGAGCAAACGATAGCGAAATCGTGGTACATGAAGATGAAATAGAAGAGCTTACTGGCGTGTCTTTGAAAGGTAGAAAGTAGTTCCTTACGACACCCAATCACCCTCCCCACTTTTAAATGACATTACATCTCCCCCCCATACATCTCTAGTTTAAACGCGGCTAGGGATTCGGGAGGTTTGTACTATTGACAATCATCGCGGCGGGCTTTAACATTACCACACCAGATGATTTGTCAATATTATTGATTTAGGGGGCAGGTAGAATGAGAAAAATCACCATACTATCAATGTTATTGGTTATGGCACTTTTTACGGTGCCTTCTTGTGCTTCAGAAGTGTCGCAGCAAGAGTATGACAGGGTGAGCAATGAACTAAGTACCATCCAGAGCCAGCTTGCATCACTACAGGGCAAATTGGCTGAAGCTGAGTTACTGCAAGCTCAAAATGAAGAATTGAACAAACAATTTGATACTGCAAAGAGCGAATTTGAGGGCATGCAAGCCAGGTATGAAGATTTGAATGCCGAACATGAAGAATTGAATGAACAATTTGATACTGCAAAGAGTGAATTTGAAGACATGCAAGCCAGGTATGAAGATTTGGATGCCGAATATGAAGAGTTGAATGAACAATTTGAAGAGTTGAGTGAGCAGTATGACATCGCTACGGGGGCAGGAGCGCAAATTGATGAGGAAGATATAGAACAGGCAGTGTTCAAATTAGTAAACCAGGAGAGAGAAAATAATGGCTTAGATGAAATAGCGTGGGGTGATAACCTTTACAAATGGGCCACAGCCAACAGCCGCAGTATGGCAACAAACAAGCGCCTTGAGTACTCTGAATATATCGGCTGGCAAGAAGTCTTCTGGGCTACAGGATATGGTACGGCAGATAGAATCGCCAGCGCCGCATTGACAGTTTGGGAAAACCGCCAACAATACGAGCGAAGTTTTCTTAACACGGGCGCTAAATATGGGGCGGTGGGGGTGTATAAATCGGGAGAAATTTTTTACATTACCTATATGGCCGATTACTTCCGCTAACAATGCAAACCGACCTATCTTCTCCCCGCTTTAAATGACATCGCTTCAACCCGTTCTCTCAGTGAGTAGAGCGACATCTACGTAGCCAGAGTCTACGTGAAGCCTTTACGTAAGTTTTATTTGCATTTGGTTTTTTTCGATTATACACTACCTCACAAAAAGGTGATGATAAAATGATAAAATTTAAATTCAGTGTATTTACTCACAGCTTTCCCGGTGTTTGTTTTGTCAGTGGTCTCGCATTAGTAATAATTTCCAGCCTTGCTAAGTTAGGTGGTGGCCTAATTGGCCTAGGCGTATTATTAATGCTCGTAGGTATCGGGTTATATATTTTGTATCTATATCTAAACTCAAAACGATACAGGTAATCAACCAACCTACGAAGATACCACCTATAAACCAAAAGAGCGTAAGGTCATTCATTTATAACTTCCTCCTTTCAACCATAAGCAAACAGAACCTAAAAAAAGTAACGCATAAGCATGAGGAGGACATCAGCTATGAAGATAGCAGGGCTCAAGACATACGTGGTGGGTAACCCGCCACCCCATCACGGCGGACGCAACTGGGTATTCCTGAAAATTACCACAGATGACGGCATAGCCGGCTTTGGCGAAGCCTATGCCGTGCCTTTTGACCCGAACACAGTAGCGCGACTGATTGAGGACATGGGCGAGCGGTACGTCATCGGTGCTGACCCATTTAAGACGGAAAGGCTCTGGAGGATACTCTACGGCAGCGGTTACGGCCAGCATCCAGACCTGACCAAGATGGGGGTTATCAGCGCCTTTGAAATGGCCTGCTGGGATATTGTGGGCAAGGCGCTGAACCAGCCAATCTACAATCTGCTTGGTGGGCAGTACCACGAGAAGCTCAGGTCCTATACTTACCTCTATCCCGCACCCGGAGAATCGGCGCAGAGCAACCTGAGCGTGCATTGCGACCCGGAAAGGGCGGCACAAAGAGCCGCCGAATATGTTAAGCAGGGCTTTACCGCGGTGAAGTTTGACCCCATTCTCGACCTTATGTCGCCATTCGACCCCAGGGAACTCTCCCTGGAAGCGCTTGCCAATGCGGAGGCTGTTGTCAGGAGTGTACGAGAGGCCGTCGGCAACCGGTGTGACCTGCTTATCGGAACCCACGGGCAGATGACCACTCACAGCGCTATCAGGCTGGCCAGGAGGCTCGAGAAATACGACCCGCTATGGTTTGAGGAGCCGGTTCCTCCAGAGAATGTAGACGAGATGGCCAGAGTTGCCCGGTTCACCAGTATCCCTATCGCCACCGGTGAACGGTTGTCAACGGTGTATGAATTCACTGAATTACTCGAGAAACAAGCAGCGGCAATTCTGCAGATGGCCCTCGGCCGTGTCGGAGGCATAATGGAGGCCAAAACTATAGCCGGGATGGCCGAAGCGCATTACGCACAAATCGCACCGCACCTGTTCTGCGGACCAATAGAAGGCGCCGCCAATATACAAATCGACACCTGCAGTCCCAATTTCCTGATTCAGGAAAGTATAGAAACGTGGGGTGGTTTTCACGCCGAGATTTTAAAGGAGCCAATCCGGTGGGAGGATGGCTACATTATTCCACCCACCAAACCAGGCCTGGGCGTTGAGCTGAACGAGGAGGTCGCCGCCAGACATCCCTATATCCCGGTCGAAGCAGGGGCATGGATGTGGGATACCCCTCCCGATTTGCAGAGCAAGCGCACCTGACACTCCTGTTTCCTGCATTGACCTCATTAAAGCGGTAAATGAGCTAACGGGACAAGTTTTTCGCTTGACCCTCTTCTAGCGGAATAAGATTTTGCCCAGCAGCGTATCCTTTATGGTTACCGCGCCTTCCGGGCATAATTCCTGACAGCAGTAACACCGAATGCAGCGGTCATATTTAAACGTCGGCGGCGCTGCTTCATCACCGCTGTGCCGGTTAACCGCTTTCGGCCTGACCGGGCACACTTCAACACAGGTACCGCAATTAGTACAAATTGTTTCGTCGATAGCTGGTCGCGGACACAGCCGGTTTTTCAGGAATGTTCTCAGTGCCCCTTTGGGCATCACCACCGGAGGCTTACGTACCACATCAAAGTCGCGGTCAACGAACGATGCCACATTCTCGCCGACCACTTCAATGTTCTCGTAATGATACGTGCCGAGTCCGGCTCTCTCCCCCGGCTCTGATGTAGGCACAAATGCAGGGTCCAGGTCAATGATTTTACAGGCCATCGCGTCCAGAGCCACGGGGTCGCTGGAGAATAACAGGACACCCAGTTTCCTGGGCTTTCCGCTTCTCGGCCCGTTTCCCTCCATAGCCATAATCCCATCCATGATATACAGACGCGGTCTGATTAATGCGGTCAGGTCAACGAGCATGGTGGCAAACTCGTACGGGTCTGGCATCTTGACATGAAACTGGCTCTTCAGAAAACCGGGCACACAGCCAAATTGATTCTTGATTGCCCCGGTGAATCTCGTCAGGCCATGTGTTTTCAGTTTCGGCAGGCTTATCAACCCGTCTGATTCCAGCACCCCGTTGGCCAGAACAAACTTCTTGTTTAAAAGCGCTTCTCTGTGGGCAACGTCCCTGCCTTTATCGAAGTCGACCAGTTTTATCCCCAGTTCATCGGCTACCGGCTTCAAATGGGCCCTTCTCATATTACCTTCGCATTTGCCAAAACCTGGAGAATCCCCGCAATACATCGTGACGCCGGCTTGCTTCAATATTGCGCCGACAGCTTTAAATACCGAGGGATGTGTCGTGACGCACTTCTGGGGATTGACGCCGAATAGCACATTAGGCTTGATAACTATTTTTTCACCGGGTTTAACGAAACTGGAGATGCCTCCAAGCAGGTCAAGCCCCGCCGCAACCGCCTCGTGTACCTGCTGGTTGTCATAAGTATCACATCTTACCAGGGCTACGGTTGATTTAAGCATGATTACCCTACTTTATCTCCTTGTGTAAAGAACCGAACCAATACCCTTCGGGTTATGGCCTGAAATCTTGGCGGTATTGACAACCAGCGCACACTGGCATCTTTAGCTCTGGCCTCATGCTACATACGTTCAAAGTGTGCCTGGAAGAAACGGAGGTATTTAGGTTCATATACCATCTTCAGGCCTCGTGTCTGCTCGCGGGCATCATATACTGCCTTGACTGACTCGGCAACGACGTCCATGTGAGCCTGGGTGTACACCCGACGAGGGATGGCCAGACGGGTCAGTTCCAGAGCCGGATGGCGGTGGTCACCAGTCTCTGGGTCTCGCCCGGCGCTGACAATACCTCTTTCCATGCCCCGAATACCTGAATCCAGATACAGTTCGGCAGCCAGGATCTGGGCAGGGAACTGGTCCTGAGCGATGTGAGGATAGAAGCTTCTGGCGTCAAGAAAGATGGCATGGCCGCCCACTGGTTTTACAATCGGTATGTCCCAGTTTGTCAACAGGCTGCCCAAGTAGCGCACCTGCTCCACACGAGAGCGCACGTGGTCATCGTCCACGGCTTCCGTAATACCGATAGCCAGGGCTTCCATATCGCGTCCGGCCATTCCGCCATACGTGTGAAGCCCTTCATAGATAACCACCATATTGCGCAACGCGTCAAAAAGGTCGCTGTCATTGACGGCCAGCCAGCCACCGATATTGACCAGATTATCTTTCTTGGCGCTCATCCAGGCGCCGTCGGTGTAGCTGCAGAATTCCTTGAGAATATCAGCAATCGATTTGCCTTTGTATCCCTCTTCACGCTCCTGAATAAAGAAAGCATTCTCCACCATGCGGGTCGCATCAAGATGGAGAGGAATACCGACACGGTCGCATAATGCTCGCAGCGCCCGCAAGTTGGCCATGCTCACTGGCTGCCCCCCTGCCATGTTCACGGTTCCGGCCAGGCTGACGTAGGGGATATTCTCAGCACCTACCCGCTTTATCAGCGCCTCCAGTTTATCCAGGTCTACATTGCCTTTAAAGGGGTGCAGGTTAGAAGGGTCATGAGCCTCATCAATGATAACATCGACAAATGTGCCTCCGGCCAGTTCCTGGTGCAACCTGGTGGTGGTAAAATACATGTTGCCGGGTACGTACTGGCCGGGTTTTATCAATACTCGACTGATTAAATGCTCGGCGCCGCGCCCCTGATGGGTGGGCACCATATAACGATACCCGTAGTAATTCCGGACTGCCTCTTCCAGGTGGTAAAAATTCCGACTGCCCGCGTAAGCCTCGTCGCCCAGCATAATGCCTGCCCACTGCCGGTCGCTCATAGCGCCGGTGCCGCTATCGGTAAGCAGGTCAATGTACACATTCTCCGAGTGCAGCAGAAAAGTGTTATAACCCGCTTCTGCCAGAGATTTCTGTCGCTCCTGCGGGCTGGTCATGCGGATTGGTTCCACCATTTTGATTTTCCAGGGTTCTGCCCAGGAACGGCGGCCAAATTGTTCCCCCATGGTTCTGAGTTTTCTATTTTTCATGGCAGGACCTCCAAACAGTTTCTCTGCTGGATAAAATATTTATAATATGCTGTATTCCTCCACATAAAACCAGCATAGCACAAGCACCGTGGACACCGGTACGCAACCCGCTACGGTGCCAGAGCCACTTTGCCCACGTCTTTAGTGCCGGTTAATTCAAGCCCTTTTGGAAATTCTTGTAGCGGCAATACATGAGTTACCACATCCTCTACCGGCGAATCCATCTGTTCCAGCATGGCTATAACATCACGGAAAATTACGCTGGGATAGCCCCAGGAACCGTGGATATCCAGGTCTTTATTGCAGATAAAGAAGGGTATTATCTCAGTCGGGCCATTGTTGGTAAAGTTGCCGACTTCGATAAGTTTTCCGCCTCGCCGGACGAAATCAACCGCTTCCTTGAAAGCCAGGGGCGCACCAGCCGCTTCAATGGTGACATCGGGCCCCACCATATCAGTAATGTCTTTAACCTGTTTCAGTCTATCTTCAAGGGGCAAATTACCATCGATTGTTATATCAGCACCCAGTCTTTTTGCCATTTCTAATCTGTTGGGCAATAAATCCTGTACAATTATGAGCCCGGCACCGCTATAACGTAATGCAGCGACAACCATTAAGCCAATAGGGCCGGCACCAAGTACCATGGTACTGCGTCCCACGCCATAGCCGCGGCGCATTTCCGGCTCCCCTGGACTGTACGCCCGTTCTACCGCTCTCAGCGCGGTGGCCATCGGCTCAATAAGCACCGCTCTCTTCATAGCCATGTTTTTTGATATTTTAAAGAGCTGCGATTTGGGAAATAAGTAGATGTATTCCGAATAGCCACCCCATACATTCGGGTTCTTTTTCAGTGAGGTCATGCCGTAAACAAAGGAGCGATTCGGGCAGAAAACCGGACGACTTGGCATATGCAAACAGTGCCAGCATTTGCCACACGGCAAGGAGCCAGGCGCAAGGGCAACTCTGTCACCTTCTTCAAGGGTACCGCCAAACACGGCCATACTTTCATTGGCTTTCTTGCCAAGCTCCACTATCGTCCCGATAATTTCGTGCCCGGCGACAAAAGGATAAGGTGGTGTTGCCATGGGCAATTGCCCGAAGTACATGTGCTTGTCGGTACCGCAGACACCGCAGGCTTCAACTTTCAGCAGAGCACAGTCTTCTGTCACCTCGGGGATTTCAAATTCCTGCATGACTACTTTCTGGGGCTCAACCATAACCCAGGCTCTATTCTTTGTCATCTGGTTACCTCCTTTCTGGATAAATTGACTATCGCTTGATCGTGCCTCTCAATTCCTCTTCTAATTTTCTACGAATCTTGAAGGAGAATTGTTCACCATCCATCTCCACGTCATCATAAGTGAGAAAGGAATCCTTGGCGACCGGCCGGATAACCTTGTCGCCACGGCCCAGGCCCACGGGAAGATAGTTCTGGAATACACTGTCGCCAGCTTGAACCAGACGACCATATACGGTATAGCCACCCTCTCCATCCAGGATATCTCCTGGTTTCAAATCCTTCTTTGCTACCGATGCCACATCGGCTATGAAATAATTAGTGGAACCGGTAGCCTCGCCACGAAGTACCGCTGAAGCCACACTCACGCCAAGTTCCAGTCCGGTCAGATGAAACGGCCGGTATACGACCGCATACTGGCCGGAGGCATCTCTGAGAAATTCATGCGTGGATAGAAACCGCTGCATGTAATTGGTTACTGCTCTGAACACAACAAAAAGGCCCCAGCGAAGATGGTTTTTCACCGGCGTTCCATCCCTGTTTTCACTGGCGACTACTTCTACAATGCCGCTGTGTTCCAGAATTCCCCCTGCGGTTTTTGGTTTAAGCACATCGGGCAGGTCATCCACCCCCACCGGAGGAAACTGCAGCCCATTTTTTGGGGGAATCAAGCCGGCGGCATTGGCCACGGCACACATTTCAATGGCTGACTTCGTACCGTCCAGAAACGAATTGTACATCTGGGGATTGTAATTGCCGGAAGCCAGTTGTTCCTGAGAAAACCCAAAATGTTTCCAAACCGTGTCCGGGGTCGAGTAATGGTATTCCGGTTGATACAGGGTACCTTTGCCGGCACAGACAATTTCCGCGCCTATAGTCCGGGCCCAGTCAATCAATTCGCAAATTATCGCCGGCTGGTCCCCGTAAGCCAGCGAACAAACAACCCCCTTTTCGCTGGCCTTTTTCTTGAGTGCCAGCCCCAACAGGGCCTCCGTCTCCACGTTTACCATGACCACGTGTTTTCCGGTTTCCATGGCGGTCCAGGCATGATGAGTTCCCACCTCGGTGACGCCGGTCGCCTCGATAATTACATCCAACTCCGACTGCAACAACTCGTCCGAGTTACCGGTCAGTGTAACCTTACCCCCAACAGCACCGTCGTTAATCACGGAAGAGGAGTCCCCGAAGGCGATGGCTTCTTCAGGCCAGCCGGCTTTGATACAGACCTGCTTTGCCTTTGCCAGGTCCAGCTCGGCGATGCCCACAATCTGCATCCCCGGGGTTATTCTGGCCTGATTTATAAACGCTGAGCTGAAGGTCCCAGCGCCAATCACACCGATTCTGACAGGTTTATTGATCGCTTCTCTTTGCTGCAGGAGAGTGTATAATCCCATTTTTCACCTCGCTTAAGACAATAACGCCACAGGCATGTTCTCATTACTACCAGACATCAACTGCTGGATTAATGTTATCATTTCGGCGCCACGACGCCAAATTTCTACAAAGACGCCGTAATGGTTCACTAACTCTAATTCTAACATGCGTAAGTTTCTATTGCCTGAGTATAATCGGTAAATAAGCCATACCGGCAATAACCAGGCAGAAAAACGCGGATAAATAGAAAACGGTAGCTATCCCGAAGCCATCAGCAATGGAACCGGAAACAAAGGGCCCCAGGAACATGCCCACCGCATAAATAGCCTGATAGATTCCCATAGCGGTTGCCCGTTGCTGCGGAGCTATAGTTTGTATGCTTAAGGACATCAGTATCGTGCTCAGTATGCCTCTGCCCAGTCCGTAAAAGACCATGGTTCCTTCCAGAAGACCGACCTGATGAATCAAAGGGACAACAGATATCGCGCCACCCATCAGAATAGCGCCAAGGAGTATGGTAAACGAATTACCACACCTCTTTACCAGTGGTACAACAAATAATGCCGCAACGGCAGATGCCGCCAGGGATAGCATGGTAATGGTGCCCAGGTCCGCGCTCGAAGCACCAATTTGAGCTCCATATACCGGTATAAACCCGAAAAGACCCGACCAGTTGGCAAACTGTGACAGTATGCCCATAAACGAGACCACAAGCAGTAGCGGTTGAGCGGCAACAAACATAAAACTTCGCCGTGAATCCTGCTTAACCGGCGGCACTGATGACTCTCTGGTGGCCAGAAGAGCAATTAGAGCCACCACCCCGAGTAAAGCCGCACCAAAGAAGGTATAATGGTAGCCACTCGTTTCCGCAATTATCCCCCCACAATAAGTCGTTATTACCAGGGCCATACCCTGCACAAAATTGATTACGCCAATAGCACGTCTCGCGCCTTCTACTGGATAGTAGGCAGTGAAGTAAATTGCAAAGGTAACCCAGGTCGCGGCTCCAATCCCGGTTACAACCCGGGCAAAGAAAAGAAGTGAGGCACTGGGCGCCAACCCAAGGCCCAGGGCGCCTACACAATTCATCACGATACCGCCAGCGATTAAAAACTTACGCCTGTTTATGGCATCAAATAATATACCGATAGGTATCCGGAAAAGCATCTGGGGTATGGCGTAGGCGGCGACAATTGTTCCTACCATGGTTAAGCTGGCCCCGGTTGACTGAGCATATACCGGTAGAATGGGCACATAGAGATAAAGCGAAGCCCAGAAAAAGAAGGTGGCGATACTGAACAGGAGAATATATTTTCGCTCAGATGGTGATGAAATGCCTGAAACCGATTTACGTGATAACAAAATTAATTACCTGCGCAGGAGCTATGGAATGATTTTACATTATACACTTGCCAGATAATAGTTTGCCACCGCGGTATGCATTTCTTATTCGTGTGATAAAAGTCCTATTAACCAGTGCCTGCAAAATATTATGATATGTAATAAGGACGAAGGCATAGAAAGGTAAGCAATGAACAAAAACATCAAAACGGCATTAATAATAGGTTCAATAGTGATAGCGGTGCTTGTTTTAACTCCTTTAGTATACGGATTGTTCTCCGGAGGGGATAACTGGGGATGCGGTTTAGCGTGGTCTGGAATGATGGGACCAGGGATGATGACCGGATTTGGAGGTACATGGATGATGGGCATTTTATGGCTGGTTGCAGCAGGCTTTATTGTTTGGTTAGTCGTATCTATCGTACGGGGCACGGGGAATACCCGAAATCAGGCCACCGGAAGTTCGGTATCAGCTCTCGAAATACTCAAGAATAGATACGCGCATGGCGACATCAGCAAAGAGGAATTTGAAGAGAAACGGAAAGCTCTTGAATAATAAGAGGCTATAGCCCAATTCGAGCCGACACTTCCCGCATTCCCATAATAACATCGTTAACCAGGTCGGTAAGCTCCACTCCCAGCATTTCCGTGCCTTTTTCAATCACCGACCGATTTACGCCCGCGGCGAATGACTTGTCTTTCCATTTCTTCATTACGGATTTCACTTCCAGGTCCTGGACACTCTTTGATGGCCGAATGATAGCAACGGCACCAATAAGCCCGGTCAACTCTTCAACGGCATACAGTACCTTTTCCAGGTTAGTTTTTGGCTCGATATCGTTGCACAGAATCCAGCCGTGGGAGGCAACCGCGCGCACGTATTCTTCCGGCCAGCCTTTCTCGCGCAATATCTCCTGCGCTCTGGCACAGTGCTGCTCCGGAAACATCTCATAGTCCAGGTCGTGTATTAATCCGATAATAGCCCACTTGTCTTCAGCTTCACCTGTTTTTCGCGCCATATAGCGCATCACTCCCTCGACGGCATAAGAATGTTTGAGCAGGCTATCACTCTTGACGAACTCTTTTAAAAGAGATAGCGCTTCATCATAGGTGGGGATATGTTCCGGCATTTTGCTGCTCCTTTCCGAATTAATAATGGCTTATATGCGCGCCGCAATTGACCACCAGTGTATGACCTGTTATCGCACTTGATTCATCCGAGGCCAGAAAAACTGCGGCTGCGGCCACCTCTGATGGTTCAATAAATTTTTTCAGGGAATAATGCCCGATGAGCCTTTCCATTACCGCCTCAAAGGAAATGCCCTGCGCTTTAGCCTTGGCTTTCGCATTGTTGATTACCCGCTCTCCGCGCACCGCCGCCGGACTGATACAATTGACACGGATGTTGTACTCCCCGGCCTCAATCGCCAGCGTTTCCGTAAAACCGACAATACCCATTTTGGTGACACAATACGGGCTTCTCATGGGAAACCCGGACCGGCCGCCTTCAGAGCCGATATTGATAATGCAGCCGCTCTGGCGAGCAATCATGTTCTTGAGCGCCTCCCGCGAACAGAGCATGGCTCCAGTGAGATTGATGGCCAGCACTGCATTCCATTCGTCCAGATTCATATCCACGACCTTTGCCGTTGGGCCAGTAATACCGCTGTTATTCACCAGGATGTCAATCTGACCATACTGGCGAAGAGTCTCGGACATCAGGTTTTTCACCTGATTTTCGTCGGCAATATCAGCTTGTATCGCTTTTATCTCCCCGCCTTTGCTTCTGATGTCCTCAGCTACCTCATGCAATCGAGAAAGGTTGCGCGCAGCGATAACAACCGCAGCTCCTTCGACAGAAAAAGCATATGAAATGGCGCGTCCTATGCCCACACCACCACCGGTAACAATGGCCACCTTGTCCTTCAATCTCATTGGTTATCTACCTCCATAACCATTCAAATTCGCCAGCATCTGCTTATTTACCTGCTCAGTCAATATGGCTTATTAAACGCATTCTATCGCAATGGGCCAACTGCTTTCAACAAATCGGAGGGTTTCTTTTTCTGAAATGTGTTTTTATGCTATCCTTTAATTGTTTTATTAACCCGTATTTCAAAATCAGAACATACAAAGTTTAACAGGCAAAGGCAACCGACCGTGAAATTCAAAGGGTTTAGAAGAAAAAATGGCACGGCAGGGGTGCGAAATCATGTACTGGTTTTTCCCACCACCGTCTGCGCTTCAACCGTGGCCCAGGCTATCAGCAACGAGGTTGCCGGTACGGTCAGTGCTACCCACCTGCACGGCTGTGGTCATCTTGGGGAAGAGAAAGAACACATAATCAGGTCCATGGTGGGGTTTTGCAGTAATCCCAATGTAGCCGGTGTTTTACTGGTCGGGCTTGGCTGTGAGACACTCACTCCTGCATTAATCGCCGAACAGCTGGCCAAAGCCGGGCAGAGATTTGAAACCATCAGCATTCAAGAGGCCGGAGGCACGACAAACTGCATAACTGAAGGTAAAAAGCTGGCCGAAAAACTTCTTTCCGAAGCAATTAACGCCAGGCAGGAATTGGTTGATGTCGGTGAGTTAATTTTAGGCACCAACTGTGGTGGTTCAGACGCCGCTTCCGGGATAACGGCCAATCCCGCACTGGGTGTTACCTCAGATTTATTGATTGCTGAAGGCGGTACCGTGATTCTTTCGGAAACGCCGGAAATGATCGGGGCTGAGCACATTCTGGCCAGACGGGCCACAAGCAAGGAAGTTAATATTCGTATCCGTGAAGCAATTTCGACCACAGAGGAGAATATCAGGGCCATGGGCGTCGACGTACGCGGAGATGAGCCATCACCAGGAAACATAGCCGGCGGCATAACCACGCTGGAAGAAAAATCGGTGGGCGCTATCCTCAAAGGTGGCTCTACGTCCATTGTGCAGGTAGTCAAATATGCCGAGCGGCCATCAAAAAAGGGATTAATATTAATGAACGGCCCGGCTCATGATGTGGCGTGCAATACGGGCATGGTAGCCGCTGGAGCCCAGATTATTGTGTTTACCACCGGCAGAGGTACCCCCATCGGTTCACCCATTGCGCCGGTGATAAAGGTATCATCTAACGCCACGCTTTATAAAACGATGAGGGACAATATTGATATAAACGCCGGCGCCATAATCGAGGGTGGAGAATCAATTCTGAGCGTCGGCGAGCAAATTTTTGCCGAGATTATCGATGTCGCCTCCGGGAAATTAACCAGATCTGAGACACTGGGCCATCGGGAATTTGCCATCAATGCCATCATCCCCACTGTATAATTCTTTTTAAATGCTATTAACTTAAGCGACGGGTCGAAAGGAGTAACGACGACGTGACAAAAACGGTATCCGTAGATTACGGCGCAGAGGCATCTTATTTCAGCCAGTAGCGGGATGCTCAGAATAGTCGGGTGTAATCCAACATTCCGCTGTATTGCGTCTGATAATATATATATGCTAGGATTACTCTGATAAAAAGCCTGATAATAACTTGCTTGTCGATTGTTACATCTAGCGTTGCGCCATTCTGAGATGAGGGAGGAATCAGTGCCATGAAAAAAATAATCAACGACCCCTATCAAGTAGTAGAAGAGACCCTGGGCGGTATCCTGAAAGCCTATCCTTATCACCTGCGCGTGAGCAAGGACAGCCCGCGAGCCCTAGTCCGGGCTGATGCCCCGGTAAAGGGGAAGGTGGGCATCTGTACCGGCGGTGGCTCAGGTCACATACCGGTCTTTCTCGGCTATGTCGGGCCGGGTCTGCTCGATGGCGTTTCCGTAGGCAACGTATTTTCCTCGCCCGGCGCCGATGATATGCTCGCGGCCACCAGGGAAGTAAACGGTGGGGCTGGCGTCCTCTATATCTTTGGCAACTACAGCGGTGATGTCATGAATTTCGAGATGGCGGCAGACATGGCCGGGATGGAAGATATCCCGGTACAGATGAGCATCGCAAAAGATGACGTTGCTTCGGCACCACGCTCCGAAAAGGACCGTCGCCGCGGTGTGGCGGGTATCTTTTTCGCCTATAAACTGGCCGGGGCCAAGGCTGATACCATGGCCAGCCTGGAGGAAGTCAAAGCGACTGCTGACCAGGTTATTGAGGAGACATGCAGCATAGGGGTAGCCCTGAGTCCCTGCACCATACCAGCAGCGGGCAAGCCGACTTTCACCATTGCCGAAGATGAAATGGAGTTAGGTATGGGAATACACGGCGAACCAGGGTTGGAACGCACCAAGCTCAAGAAGGCAGATGAGATAGCGGACATCATGGCGGAGAAGGTGATTAATGACCTCCCGTTTAAGTCAGGAGAGGAGGTCGCCGTACTGGTAAATGGACTGGGAGCGACGCCTCCTGAAGAGCTTTTTATTCTTTACAACCGGTTTCATGATGTCCTGAAAAACCACGGTATAAGTGTCTACAAGACTTTCGTCGGGGAATATGCTACCTCCATGGAGATGGCTGGCGCCTCGCTAACTTTACTCAGACTCAACAAGGAGTTCAAGACCCTGCTGGACGCCCCCGCTTTCTCACCATTCCTGTTTCAGTGGAGGAGATAGTAGCCTGTGCTTACGACCACGAATACCGTGTCTATCCTGAAAGATGCAGCGTCCGATTTTGAAAGCCACAGTGAGGAACTGCGTCAACTCGATGCCGTTATCGGCGACGGTGACCTGGGAGTTACCGTGGAGCTTGGCAGCAAAGGCCTCCGTGAGTACTTGTCCTCTCCAGAGGAAAACAATGTCGGTCAGCTGCTGGTCAAATGCGGACTGCAGTTTAATAAAGCAAGCCCCTCCACCTTTGGCACTTTGCTGGCCTCGGCTTTTATGAGCGCCGGCAAAGCCGTTATGGGGAAGGAGAAAATCGAGATTGAAGACCTGGTACTGATAGCCGATGGCGCGGTCGATGGTATCAAGAAAAGGGGCAAGGCTGAGGTTGGTGATAAGACCATGCTCGATTGTCTGGTTCCGGCCGTAGAGGCTTTTAAAAAAGAGCTGGCGAGTGGTGCGGAGCCGGAAACCGCTCTTAAAGCCGCCGTAACGGCCGCTGAAGAGGGCATGAAAGCCACCATTCCAATGATGTCCAAGCATGGTCGGGCCAGCTGGCACCGGGAGAAGACCATCGGGGTGCAGGATGCCGGTGCTACGGCTATGTATTACCTGATTGAGTCCTTTGCCCGGCACTTAATCTCCCGCATTTAGATTGACAGTTAAACTAACGTATACGCTAAGCTTCTTGATCAAATCACTTTTTCCCAATTTAGATTCAAATGATGAGAAAGATACTGCACGCCATCGACTCGGTCAATGAACGAGTAGGAGCAATATCAGGCTGGCTGGTGCTGGTATTAATCATAGTAATCCTGTATGAAGTCATAGCCCGATATGTATTCAACAAGCCAACAAGCTGGGGTTTCAATACCTTCCGCATGATCAGCGGTGCCCTTGTTGTGCTGGGCTGGGCTTATGCACAACGACACAATTCGCACGTAAGGGTGGATATCCTTTACATCCGCCTCTCTCCCCGAAAGCAAGCCTTTATTAACGCCATCGGTACCGGCTTATTCTTTTTCCCTTTATTCGGAGCTTTCATAGGCTTAGTGGGGGCGAGAATGTGGCATACCTGGCAGCGCTACACGCTATCTCTGGCAAGTCACCAGGTCCCATTTCCCGCTAATCCTCTGTACCAGACGATAATCCTGATTGGACTGTGCCTTTTCTTCCTGCAATTTACCAGTCGATTTATCCGTGATGTCCATATTCTCATCAGGGGCAGGCCGTATTGATTGAACTAAACTCCGAGATTCTGGCGGTGGCTTTTCTGCTGGCTATACTGGCTGCAGTTCTGACCGGTTATCATGTCGCTCTAGTGCTGATCGGCGTTGGGGCTGTCATCGGGTATTTTGTCATGGGCCCAAAAGTGGTCAATTTAATGTACTATCGCGTCGTTTCGATGATAATGGATTACAATATGATAGCCATACCTCTTTTTACTTTCATGGGGGTCATGCTTTCCCGCTCGGACATAGCCGATAGACTGTATAGTGCTTTACATCTGTTGCTGGGACGCCTGAGAGGGGGACTGGCACTGAGCACCGTGATACTGGGCACCATTATTGCTGCCGGTCTGGGCGTGGTTCAGGCTTCGGTGAGCATGTTGACTATCGTCTCTCTGAGCTCCATGATAAAAAGAGGTTACAGCAAGGAACTGGCCTGTGGGGCCATTTGTGCCGGCGGGACACTGGGTATTCTCATACCCCCCAGTATTATGCTGGTGGTCCTGGGCATGACCGCCGGAGTATCTATCGGCAGGCTGTTTTTTGGCGCCTTTTTCCCCGGCTTTATCCTCTCTGGTTTATATCTGGGTTATATCCTTGTCCGCTCCTGGCTTCAGCCACAAATAGCTCCCGCGGCTCCCATGGAAGAAAAGCGGGTCTCTTTTGCCAGAAAAATGCTTCTGCTTTTTTCCTCGATATTACCACCTCTGGTCATTATGCTGTCAGTACTGGGGACAATATTCTTTGGCGTGGCCACTGTCTATGAAGCGGCTGGAGTCGGGGCAATGGCATCTATTCTTATCACCTTTGCCCACCGCAAATTCACCTGGGGATTGCTAAAATACGCCACCCGTGAGACGCTGAGAGTAACCGGCTTCGTCATGCTCATTACCACCTGTGCCAGCGCAACGGTGGGTGTATTTGTATACGTGGGTGGCAAGGAGGTTATCCGCGACATGATTCTGGCGATGCCTCTTGGAACATGGGGTACTTTCACCGCCATAATGCTGGCCATTTTCATTCTGGGCATGTTTATTGACTGGATATCAATCATTCTCATTGTTGTTTCGATACTGGTACCCATCGCACCGATGCTTGGCTTTGACCCGGTATGGTTTGCCCTGATGATATGTGTAAATCTACAGATGTCATTTCTGACGCCCCCTCTTGCCCAGTCTATATTCGTCTGTCAGGGCAGCGCCGACCCGGAACTAGGCGTGACTAACATCCATATAATCCGGGGGGTAATACCATTTATTCTCCTGGTAATGGTGGGGCTTGGTCTGTTCGTCGCTTTCCCCGAGATAATGCTGTGGCTACCCAGCAAGATGATAGGGTAAAGGGTTATATCATGGGTAATTTACTTTGGGCTCCCTCTCAGAAACGGGTAAATCAAGCCAACATGACTCGTTTCATCGGCTTTGTCAATGATAAATACGCTCTTAAAATCACTTCATATGATGAGCTTTACGACTGGTCAATCGAGCGAATAGGTGAATTCTGGGCGGCTATGTGGGAATTCGCCGGCATCAAAGCTTCTCAGCGCTACGACACA
>JADHXF010000036.1 GCA_016783105.1 Dehalococcoidales bacterium
GCTCGGCAGTGAACCTCTTGTGGATCTGGTCCATACATCCTCCTTTTTTCAGAAGGATGCCACATCCCAGTCTAGTTTTGAACCATTAACAGTCTAACTTTCAAGCGTTAACAGTCTAATTTTGAAAAATTAGTAAGACAGGTCGGTTCCCGTATTGAAAAGATAAGAGTGATATGTTATAGTGTCAGATACTGCGTCTGCACCAGAGGGATAACATGCTAGAAAAATTGGCCGATTTTTTCACCTCCTGGTTTGCCAACACTAATTTTAAGCCTTCATACATAGACTACGCGAATTTGTTTCAAGTAGATCCGTGGCTAATTGTCCTAGTTGCAATTGCTAGTGCTGCTTTCCTTGTCATCACAATTGTTTTGGTAATTCGAGCCCACCGCCGCCGGGTATCTGCCGGTAGGGAAGATTTGATAGGAAAGACTGCCGAAGTAAAGACAGCCCTGAATCCCAAGGGAACAGTCCTCATTGAGGGTGAACTCTGGATGGCGGTATCAGAGGATGGCCAGGCGGAACCCGGGGACGAAGTGGTCATAACTAAGGTTGACCGCCTAACAGTATGGGTAGCTAAAAGTAAATAGGTAAACATACGAACCAGAGAATACAGTCACTGACCGGGTTGCAGCTACTCCTTATTAAATACCCCAGGAGCCCCGCGCCGCGAAACGGGGCCGACAGAACTCAAATGAGTAGTGTGAGGCCTCCGCGCCTTTCCCTGTTGGGCGGATGTGCTAATAAAGCAGCGGCGGCACCGGATACAGGTAGTGCTGATACGATAATAATGGCTAACGAATAAGCTCTGGTGAGCTCAAATACATACAGATTGCGCCACAAGCGGCCACGTTCAGTGATTCCGCTTTTTCCCGGACAGTGGGAATCCGCAATCGATAATCAGCCTCATCCAGCAGCGCTCTCGAAAGGCCTGCCGCTTCGTTGCCTAACGCCAGCAGGAGTTTACTTTGGCGATGGAGAATCGATGGCTCTGCTACGCCGTTAAGCTCGGCCGCTATCAGGGTATAGCCACCCTTTCTCAGCAACTTGATAAGCTCAAGATATCGTTTGGTTCGTCTGAACCATACAGATAATACTGTACCCGCGGTTGCCTGAACACACTTTGGCGACAGCGGGTCAGCACAGTTTTCCGTCATGATGACTCCAGAAAAATCAAAGGCCGCGGCAGTGCGGATAAGGGTACCCACATTCCCGGGGTCCTGAATGTCTTCCAGTAGTAAGACTTTATTGCCAACAGCCTCAGGCAGATAGTCCGCGCACATATCCACCGGTAGACGGACAACGGCCATAGTTCCCTGCGGCGTCCTGGTGAGGCAGATAGAGCGGAACTGACTCTCAGTAACCAACTGCACGGCGTAATTGCGGTAAGCCGGAAGCGGTTCTTCTATGGTTATAATCTCAATTATTTCATCCGGATGACTGCTGATTATCTGCTTGATGGCCCTATCCCCTTCCACAAGAAATGCCCCGGCTTCAAGCCGCCCTTTCTTCGTGGCTAATTTTTTGTACCATCTTAAGGGTTTTAGGGGAGCAGACATGGCATCTTCACCTTTTCTGCTTCAGGCAGCCTTTCGCCCTCAGCAACAGCAGCCCAACTCAACCCTGAAAACTCTAATCAGCTGATTGGATTTTGTCAAGAGCTTGTATGAGACGCCACCTAATCATGGTTTCTGAACTCGCCCCATGACCCCCACGCCGCGAAACGGGGCTCGCCGGGACAGGAAAGAGTAGCGTACGGACTTTAGCGAACTTCCCTATTGGGCGGGGCGCTACAATATCTGGCGCATATATGAGCTACCGTTGAAATAAGTCTCAAAAGAATGACAGACGCGGCGCCATGTATTATTTCTGCAACACCCTGTTCAGAGTTTCACCAGCATGTTTACCCGCTTCTTCAGCTCCCTTCGCGGCCGCCATCCCCAGATACTTTCTGAAGTCGATGAATTTCCCAAGGCCCGCTATTACCATATCGGGAACTTTTGAATCATCGAGAATAAAGCCATATAATTCCTCTCCTAATTTCCCCCCGATTTCTTCATAAGGGATTGCTCCCGCCAGTGTGGCTATTGCTTTTTTCAACTGGTTATAGTCACTCTTCAACTGTGCCAGGTCGCTCGTTAAAGTTGCTTTCTCTGATTCCAATGTTTTTATTCTTGAATCCAGCTCAGCTATTTGTGCTCTTAAGTTCCCCGCCTCTTCATTATGCTCGCTTCTCAGTGACGTTATTTGTGCTTCATATTCTTCTGTCTGGTGTTCCTTCTCTTTGCCCAGAGTTTTTATCCGGTCTCTCAGGCCATCTATATCCACCAGTTTCTCCGCCAGTGCCTGCTGGTCAATCTTCGACTCCTTGAGGTCTTCCCCTAATACTGTAGTTAACTTTTCCATAAATGCTTTGGAATCAGTCCTTAACTCCTTATACTCGTCGCCTAATATTCCAACCACCCTGCCCATAAGCTCATCATACCTCACGTTTGCCCGGTTACGTTCGTCTTCCAGTGTCATTAAGTATGACCTTAAGTCTCCTACTTTACCACCATACTGCTTATTTAACAGGGCATATACAGCCAGGGCCACTCTTTTGGCCACAGCTTCCCCGTAGCCCTTTATATCACTGCCTCGCGGCCCGAGCACCTTATTCATCAGCTTCATCTCTCGCTGGAGACGTTTATCGTAGTCTTTCAGCCCGGCATCAACCACCGGGTTCAATCCGGCACTGTTATATAACTGCTCTGTTAGCTGTGTTTCTTCCAGGCTCATGTCCTCCGGCCTGACTTCCTCGATTTTGATGAGTTGTCTTCCCTTGGCTTTGCTGCCTTTCATCTCCTACCTCCCTTTTCTGCAGTCAAATCAAACAGGCATTCTGTTAATTTTCTGCCAATACCGATAAATAGGCCTTTCCCACAGTTAAGAGGAAATTGGCAGAGGTAAGAATCTAATATAATTATACCACTATTATAGTTGAAAAAGGGGGGGGTATAGTTCTGAAAGTCCTATTTATTGATAGAGTTGGAGGATTATATGCTTTCCCGTGCTATTTCTCTTATATCCGGCCTTGCCGGTCTCAGAGATAAAATGAGCCCCAGCGTGATAGCGCTGACCATGGTACAAATCCAGAACGCGAGGCTGTAGCTTGCGGTGATGTCAAAGATGTACCCGGCGATAACCGGCCCGAGAGCGCCCCCAACCATGGTGCTGAAGAAGACGATGCCAAAGATGGCGCCGTGAGAACGGAGCCCGAAGTGCTCGGCAACGATGGGCGAAATCACGGTGAGTAATCCACCATGCCCAAAACCGTAGACGACGGCAAACAGGTAGAGCATCCAGAGTTCTCTTGCCAGCTGAATCCACAGGAGAGCCAGGATAAGCAGAACCAAACAGATAATCATGGAGGACTTGTTGCCGATACGGTCTATAGCCATGCCGATGACAAACCGACCCGCCATACTTATGCCACCAATAGCCGACAGGATGCCAGCCGCGGTCGTTGAGGGTATACCGATGTCCGTAGCATGTGGGACGATATGCACCATAATTACGAGAAGGCAGAACATGGTGGCGAGAAAGGCAAGGCAAATCGTCCAGAATTGGCGAGTCCTGAGCGCCTCACGCAGATAAAACCCGGTTTCGGCGGGTTCCGAACTAGCTGTTTGACTATGCTTGTTTCCATCTGGCAAGAGCCCTAGGCGAGCCGGGTCACGTCGCAACAGCTGCCCGATGGAAATGAGCAGGACCATCGCTACAGCGCCGATAACGATATAAGCAGTCCGCCAGCCAGAGCCTGCGATAAGTATACTGGCCACAATGGGCATAACAAGTTGCCCGGCACCGGTGCCCACCTTTGCAATGCCGGTCATCATCCCTCTCCGTCGAACAAACCACCGCGCCGTCGTGCTGAGGGCGATGATATCAATCGAACTCAACCCGATGCCGAGTACAACGCCATAGAACAGGTACAATTGCCAGACATCATTGAGGCCCGACATGAGCAGGAGACCCAACCCGAAGAAGAAGCCGGCTACCGCCATCACCACCCGCGGGCCAAACCTATCATTCAACCGGCCAACCAGAATACCCAGGAATCCCGCGATGAGCAGTGCCAGGGACTGAGCCCCTGACAGGGTGGCTCTTGACCAGCCAAAATCGGCCAGCAGTGGCTTGAAGAAAACGCCGAAAGTGATAAAGGTGCCAATGCCTATTGCCTGTATGCCGAAGCTGGAGGCGACGATGGTATATCCATAGAAGAACGTGGGCCTCTTCATGCTAGCAACCAGTATAGCTTTTAAAAACAGGAAAAGCTAACAGGGTCGCGAAACGGGGGTTTTCTAAGTACTTATACCTCGCAGTGTGCCAAAATAAAAAAGCAGGGTCGCTCCTCTCTCACCCTGCTTTAAATCTAAGCTGCCAAATTATTCGTATATTTTGTCGGTCAGGCTTCCTCCTTGATACCCTGCCTTATGTTGCGCTTGATTACGTCTACCACACCGAGGCTATCGTAACGCTCTTGCATACTCTTGATAGTCCGGAGCACTTTCTGTGTTATATCAACCTGAGCGCGTTCCAGTTCTTCAAGCCGTTTCCCGATGTCGTCCAGTACCGGCTGCAGCCAGCCCGAAGCGGCGTAAAACTGCTGCGCTTCGTCAATGTCTTCGGTCAGGCTTTCGACCTTCTGCTCCAGTTCGACCAGTTGTCGCTCTTTCTGCCGGAGCAACTCGGCCAGTTCCGCTTTCCTGGCCTCACTCATTTCCAGCTTGCTGCGGGCAGCGCTGATGGCCATTTTAACCTGCTTGTTCTCTTTCTCCAGCTCGAAATGCGCGGTCTGCAGGCAATTGATACAATAAATGGAAACCCCTTTGTCCAGTTCCGTGCCACACTGAGAGCAGGCAAGGGGCTGAACTTTGGCCGGTTTACTGGAGCGGCATTCCTTACAACGGGAGGGCAGGTTGAAACCTTTTAGCTCGTAGAACTCCTGCTCAGCCTTGGCCAGGATGAATCCATTGCCGCACTGACGACATGTTAGCTGGATATCAGCTTCCTTTACCAAATAAGTAAGCCCTCCTTTGTCTCAGCTTCCCGGGTTTCAAACCAGGCAGACAGTTCGGGGACCAACACTTTATATCAGTTCAATAATCCATAATATAACATAAAAAAATCAATTTTGCACTACTTATATCTAAATATTGTAAAATTTTTTATGCTTTTCAGAAAATACGGGCAGAATGAACAGTCATGGTATATACTCAATTGCCGAATCGCCATTAAATGATTCTAGCTGACCGCATGCTCCCGAACGTAATCCATGTCCAGTGTCACCCCGAGTCCGGCACGTTCCGGGATATCAAGATAACCTTCTTTCATAACAAACTGCTCATGCGTCACCTTGTCGCGGAAGGGATGCGGGGAGCGGTCATACTCGAAAAGCGGCTCCGCCGGGAAGCGGCGTTCGGGGAAGTTGGGCAGGACGGCAAATAGTTGCAGGGCTGCCGCCAGGCCCACATTTGTCCCCCAGACGTGTGGAATAACCGGCACGTTCCAGGCACTGGCCAGTGCCATAATCCGCATCATCTCGGTGAAGCCTCCGGCGGCACAAAGGTCAGGCTGCAGGATGTCCACGGCGCGCCGGGTAATCAGCTCCCGAAAGCCGAACCGGGTATATTCACACTCGCCGCCGGTTATCAGGATATTGGACTTCCCTTTCACCTCTAAGTAACCATCTATGTCCTCCGGTGGTACCGGCTCCTCCAGCCAGTAAACGTTATAGGCTTCCATCCTGCGGGCCAGTCGGATCGCCTCGGCCGCATTGTAAGCATGGTTGGCGTCAACCATCAACATCACTTCATCACCGATGGCCTCCCTTACCGCCTGCACGTACACCATGTCGGTTTCAATGCCGTAGCCTACCTTGAGCTTCATCGCCGGGAAGCCGGCCTTCTTATAGCCAAGTGCCTCTGCCACCAGTGCCTCTTTTATATTGGGCACATGCTGTGGCTCATAGAGACCGGTAGCGTAGACGTGTGCCCGATGGCGATAGGCCCCGCCCAGCAGCTTGTTGACGGGTACGCCCAGCGCTTTCCCCTTGATATCCCAGAGAGCAATATCGATAGCGCTGAGGGCGGAGATGGGCAGGCCTTTCTGCCCCTGGTCCCTGGTCCGGTTGTAGAGGAAATCCCATATAACACTGCTCTGAAAAGGGTCTGCCCCGATAAGCAAAGGGGCATAACCATCCTGTATCATCGCGGCGGTTATACTTGACGGCCCACCGACGAAAAACGCTTCCCCCACCCCTTCAATTCCCTCGTCGGTGGTGATTACGCACAGGGCAGTCTGTCGCCTATCGGTCACCCATAGCGACCAGCCAAATGCCTGGTCGCCAAGCAGTCCTTCCAGCACGTAGGTTTTGACGCCGGTTATCTTCATCTGCTTCTCCGCCTATTTCTTTGCTTTCTTGGCCGCTTCTCGGGCTTTTTCCACAGCCGTTCGAGCACTGCGGATAAGGAGAAAATCATCAGCCTCAATGGTATTGAAGGTGAACCCTTTTTCCAGGGCCCACTCAATAGTATCCGAGATGCAGAACATACCGGCCGGTTTGCCGTGTTTCGCCGAGACTTCCAGAACCCTGTCGAGCGCTTTCTGGTACTTTGCGTTATTCCAGTCCGGGGGCACGCCAAAGCCAAGGCTTACCGAGAGGTCCCACGGACCGATGTAGCAGGCATCTATGCCAGGCACAGAGAGTATCTCATCGAGGTTATCAAGCGCCTTCTGTGTTTCTATCTGGATGGTGATGAGAAGCTCATCGTTGGCCGTCTTGAAGTAGTCCGGGTCGAACATGCCAGCGCGCCTCGGGCCATACCCCCGTATACCCTGGGGCGGGTACTTGCAGTACCTCACCGCATTCTCTGCTTCCTCTTTTGAGTTCACCCATGGGATGAGCACGCCGTAGGCACCAATGTCCAGCACCCGCTTCATCACCACCGGGTCATTCCACTGCGGCCGCACAATAGGTACACAGCCACTTCCGTTCATTGCCTGCATCATGCGCTGCAGTGTCTCGTAACCTGTCGGCGCGTGCTCGTTGTCGAGCAGCAGCCAGTCAAACCCCACCCGCGAAAGCCACTCCGTCACATCCGGATGTCCAATCTCTATGAACGTGCCAATTACCGCCTCCCCCCTCTTCAGCTTCTCCTTTAGAGGATTTTTCAATCCAGTTACCTCCTGTCTATTCTGTGATTTCAGCCAGAATCCGCCACATTTTAACAGAACCTTTTCCAGACTGTCAAAACAGCAATGGGGTATTACTCAGCTATGCCAGGTTTGCTTTTGCCTTGACAAACTTCGCTGCCGTCAAATAATATTGGCCGAAGGGAGGTCAAGATGAAGGTTACCGATTTGGTCAGCACCCCGCTGTCGGTACCGCTCAAGTGGCCAATTGTGAGCGGAATCGCCGCCAACAGAGCCAATCCGATTATTGTCCAGTTATTCACCGATGAGGGACTGGAGGGGATTGGCCTGGCTTTCACCTGGAATGACCGGCGCGTGAAATCGCTAAAAGCCTGCATTGATGATTTAAAAGAGACCATAGTGGGGCAGGATATATTTCGCTGGGCCGAGGCCTGGCAGAAGCTCTGGAATGATACCAGGTGGATGGGGCACCAGGGCTACCCCATCTACGCCCTTTCCGCCATCGATACCGCCCTCTGGGACCTGCGGGGGAAGGCTGCGGGCCTGCCGGTATCCCGTTTGCTCGGCGGTTACCGTGATGAAGTGCCCGTATATGCCAGCCACCTGCTTTTTCTCAACTGGAGCATTGACCAATTGCAGAAAGATGCTGCTTCCCTGGTAGAGCAGGGCTTCCGGGCCATGAAAATGAACATGGGCGATAAGCCGTTCCAAGTGGAGCTGGAAAGACTCGGGGCGGTGAGAGAGGCGGTTGGAGACGATATTGACATACTGGTTGATGTGAACTGGGTCTGGACGGTGCCACAGGCAATTCAGATGGGGCGAGAGCTTGAGAAGTATCACGTGTACTGGCTGGAAGACCCCCTGGCCAGCAACGACCCCGCGGACTGGGCCCTGGTTTCCAATGCCCTGGACATGAGGGTGGCCGGGGGCGAGACGCTCACCAGCAAACATGATTTCCGCCATGTGCTTGAGCACAAGGCACTGGACGTGCTGATGCCAGACCTGCAACGGGTGGGCGGTGTCACCGAATGGATGAAGGTGGCCGCAATGGCTGAAGCGTGGCACCTGCCCGTGGCCAGCCATGTCTTCCACGAATTCTCCGCCCACCTTGTGGCCGCCATCCCGAACGGCCTGATTGTGGAATATATGCCCTGGTGGGATTTTCTTTACCAGGAGCCTCCGCCGCTCAAAGACGGCTGCATCAAGATTCCTGATAAACCCGGCTTTGGGCTGGAACTGAACCCGGAGATGGTAAAGAAATACCAGCTAAAATAGCGTCCGAAAATGGCTTCTCAAGGAGGTAACAGAAGTGCCAGAGCTCGGCTTTATTGGGGCTGGACCGGTAGGCACTGCCTTCGCGGTAAATCTGTCGCAGCTCGGTTACCGGGTCATCGGTATCTTTGATGTCGTCAGGGAAGCAGCGCAGCGGTTTGCCAATGACGTATCCGGGTGCCAAAGATATGAAAAGGCTCAGGACCTGGCTGACAGTGCCGATATGGTCTTTATCACCACACCGGATGATATCATCCCCAAAGTGACCGACGGCATCAAATGGCGCGCCGGACAATCGGCGGTTCACTGCAGCGGCGCCAGCACGGTACACTCACTGGAAACCGCCAGGGAGCAGGGCGCCATGGTGGGCTCCATTCATCCCTGCCAGACCTTCGCCGGGAGAGAGCAGGCCATCGCCAACTTGCCCGGCTCTACCTTCGCCATCGAGGCGGAAGAGCCTCTAAAAACGACTCTTACTGAAATCGCCAGGGCACTGAAAGGCGACTGGGTTTACCTCACTTCCGAGGATAAAGCCCTCTATCACGCCGCCGCCTGCATCGCCTGCAACTACTTCTACACGCTGGTGAAAATAGCCACCGACCTCTGGCATAACTTCGGCAAGTCAACCGAAGAGGCGACCAGGGCGTACCTCCCGCTCCTGCTGGGCTCGGTGAACAACATCGCCAATATGGGCTTTCCCGACTGCCTTACCGGGCCAATCGCCCGGGGCGACGTCAAGACGATACAACGGCACCTTGCCGCGCTGGAGAAATACGCCCCTGATATACTGCCACTTTACAAACAACTGGGACTGCAAACCATCCCTATCGGTATCGCCAAGGGTACCCTGAGTGAGGACAAAGCCGAAGCGCTGCGGTCTCTGCTTGAAAATGAGTTAAAATAGAGCAGATTCCAGGAAAGGAGACCTTAATGAAAGTTACCGGGGTCAAAACCTATCTTTATCACGGGCACTTCAACTGGCTGCTGGTCAAGCTGGAGACAGATGAAGGCATCGAGGGCTGGGGCGAGGCCACCACCCAGTCATCAGAACTCGCGACACAGGCCCAGGTCCATACCATCGGCGAGAATTACCTGGTCGGCAAAGACCCGCGTCAGATAGAACTCCACGTCAGCACCCTGCTGCGCAACAGCTACTGGAAGCCCGCCTTTGTTCTGTACAGCGCCATCAGCGGCCTCGAGATGGCCATGTGGGACATCCTGGGTAAAAGCCTTAACGTGCCCGTGTACACCCTGCTCGGCGGTGCCTGTCACCCCCGCCTCAAGATGTACCACAACGGCTGGTGGTTCGGGGCCAAGTCATACGATGACTACGCACGGCTGGCTAAAAACATGGTGGACAAAGGTGCCAAGGCGATGAAATTCGACCCGATGCAGGGGATGGATACCTTCATCGATACCGCGCAGTTCAAGCGGACTGTGGAGGTAATCCGGCTGGTCAGGGAAGCGGTCGGGGATGACGTTGAATTATTAATCGACGTTCACGGCCGGCTGAGCCCGGACAACGCCATCCGTCTGGCAAAGGCGGTGGAACCGTACCGTCCCTACTGGTGGGAGGAGCCCATACCCACCGACGCCAGCGTGGACGACCTTGCCCGGGTCGCCCGGTCAATCAATATACCGGTCGTGGCCGGCGAGCGCATTTACACCCGCTGGGGCTTTCGTGACCTGTTCGAGAAGCGGGCGGCAGCGATTATCAACCCGGACATCAGCCACGAGGGCGGTATCCTGGAAACGAAGAAGATAGCTGACATGGCCCATGCTTACTATGTGAGCGTCGCTCCCCACAGCGCCAGCGGCCCGGTGCTCACCGCCGCGAGCATACAGATGGAAGCGGCCACGCCGAACTTTCTCATCCACGAATTTTTCTCCATCGACATCCCGTACTATGAAGAGGTGCTCAAGGATCCGTTCCCGGTGATAACAGACAACAACTACATCGAGTTACCGACCAAGCCCGGGCTCGGGATAGAGATTGACGAGTCAGCCCTCAACAAACGCCCCTATAAATTTGTCGATATCGGCAACCTCTGGAAAGGCCACGATGAATGGCGCAAATCCGCAGGACGCCAATAAGAAGCAGGACGTCTCGAATTTGGAAAGATGAAAATCCGGACGCTTAAGATATGGTCTCTGGTCACGATAATGCCTGTTATCATGGCGGCAATTACCCGCATTGTCTGGGAACTGGCAGTCAACTTCTCAACCAGCGGCCTGACGATGTCAGTTCTGATCATTATCGGGCTTATCGGTTTGTATGCATTCCTTCTTTATCTGGCTCTCAAGCCTAATATTAAAATACTGAGCAACCTCCCCCTCTGGATTGGCATCGCTGGCATGGCGGCCGGTTGCATAATTGGTGGCATTATCCACTTGACACGCTTTCTGCCGTCGCCCCAGTCCGAGCTGCCCTGGAGCCTGGTTATCGCCTCCCTTTACCTTTTCGCCGCGCTTAATGCCTACGGTATACTGCTCTGGTTTGTCTGGTGGCTCTGGAAAAAGGAACACCGGAAAGAATAAATCATGGAGAGAGAACGATTCGAGTGGCTCGTGGCCAAGGCCATTGCTGACCTGCCCGACGAGTTCCGCGAACGCATGGACAATGTTGACATCGTGGTGCAGGACGAACCGACATCCGGCCAGATTGCTGATGCCGGGCTGAAGCGCAGCGAAACGCTGCTGGGCCTCTATGAGGGCGTGCCCCTGACGAGGCGGAGTCGCTCTTACGGCATGGTGCCGCCGGACAAAATAACCATTTTCCAGAAACCGATTGAAGCCCGATACCGCGGTGAGGCCCAAATTCAGCGCGAAATACAGCGTGTGGTGAAACATGAAACCGCCCACCACTTTGGCATCAGCGATGCCAGACTGAACCAGCTGGAACGGGATAAATAATATTCTTAACTTGTGGTAAATTTTCCTGAAAAAGCAGTAACCTCTCGTCCATTTTTCCGTTAATATATATGTAGATTCATTTTTAACGGGAGGTTTACACTGAAAATGAACAAAATCAGAAGGTACGCCATCAGCATTGTCCTTGTAGTTTCACTATTGTTCGGCGGTACCGCCTATGCCCAGGAGGAGGAATTGCCCGACCCCGGCATCACGCCGGACAGCCCGTTCTACTTTCTTGACACTCTAGGCAAGAAACTCGGCCTCGCGTTCACCTTCGGTGATGAGGCCAAAGCGCAGAAAGCCCTCGAGTATGCCGGAGAACGGCTGGCTGAAGCCAATGCCATGGCGCTGAAAAACAAGCTGCAAGAGATGACACAGGCGGCGGGTGAATACGACCAGTTTATGGCTACGGTGAACGAAAGGTTGCAGGCGACAGTCCAGCAAAATGCGTCGGCCAATATATCGGAAAAGGTGGCGCTGGCGACGGCGAAACATCTGGCCGTCATAGACAGGGTCAGGGACAGAGTGCCGGAGGAGGATAAAGAAGTGCTCAATCGTGCCCGGGAACGGTCGCTCAATGAACAACTGCACGCGTTGCGCGCTCTCGCCGAACACCAGCCGGAAAGGGCCACCGAGATTAACCTGGACAGCATACAGAACCGTCTGCACCGAGCCCTGGATAAGGCGAGTGAAAACGCCACTGATGAAGTGGAAAATGCTCTTGAAGATTCAGAAAAGCTGCGCCGGTTTGGCGAAGAGATATCGGAAATCGCCAGAGGCCTCAGTGATAACACCACCACGGTGGATGAGCTTGTAGCCAGAGCCACCTCGGTACACCTGCAAGTATTAGCCCAGGTTCATGAAAAGGTGCCCGAGCCCGCCAGAGAGGCCACTGAAAACGCCATGGCCAATACGCTGCAAAACCGCGAACAGGTCATAGAGCGCCTCAGGAGCCGGGCTGCACTCGGTGATATAGCCGAGAATATTACGGGAATGGAGCAGGTTCCGGCTGAGGCGTGGCAGAGAATACAGAATCGAATCTGGGAGAGGCTTCAGCAGGAAACCGACAACCAGTCCGCCGAGCAGATTCAGGAGAGAATCCAGGAACAGCTGAAGGAAAAGTTACAGGAGCAGATATTAAACTTGAGACCGGAGACTCCAAAGAATACTGACTCGGACAACGCCAGCGAAGTTAATGATAAAGGAAGATAAAAGCAGTTTTTGCTTGAGGTCAGACTTCAGTTTTCAGCTCTTTGACCATATAATCGCCTAAGGACCGATAGCCGGACTCGGTGCGGTAGTATTCCCGGGCACCGACCCCGCTCAGCACCAGCACCTGCCTGGCTTGAAACTCATCGGCAGCGATTCGCTCCGCTTCCCGCAGGAGCGTCCTGCCGATGCCTTTATGCTGCGCGGCATCCGGTCGCCTCCCGGCCAGCGGCACCTCAGGCCCGAAGGTGTGCAACTCCCTGATTATGGACACGTTCCCGGCAGGTTCCTGCCCCAGGGCTGGCACCGGCTTATCCTGAATCCGCAGTCGCAGCAAACCAAAAAGCGTTTCCCTTTCATCTTCGAAAGAGAGGAATATCTCCCTGCCGCCAGATGCCTCGTAGTCCAGCCGTACCAGGTGAGGCGCTCCAATCTCCCAGCCATCCCTCGCCCGATGCCCGTATTCACGACAGCGTATGCACTGGCACTCCAGCCCGCGCGCCTGCAATCGCTCTCTGAGCAGACCGCGCAATGAATTCTTGCAGCCAGCGGTTATAAACTGAGGCGGGATGTCCCGCAGTACCCGGGGAATCCTGACGTACCTGGGCACCACCGCCTTTATGTCTACGAGTAGATTGACCATTGTATCGAACTCATAGGGTTTATACTTCCCTTCCTGGTACCACTTTTCCAGCTCGGTTCCCTCCACGACCATGGTCGGGTACAGTTTCAAACCATCCGGCCGGAAACTGGCATCTTCGAATAGCTTTCTGGATAGTTCAAGGTCTTTCTCAGGGCTTGAGCCGGGCAGCCCGGGCATCCAGTGATAATACACCTTGAAGCCGTGCTCCTTGAGCCGCGAGGTAGCACTGATTACGTCCTCCACCTGATGTCCCCTTCGAACCAGCCGGTAAATATCATCGCTGAGGGTCTGCACGCCGAGCTCCACCCGCGTGGCACCAAACTCGAGCATGCGCTCTATGTCTTCCTGGCGGCACCAGTCGGGCCTCGTTTCGATACACAGTCCGGTGCAGCGGTGGCTGGCCGTCTCATTCAAACGCTTCGCCTCTTCCAGCGTCGCTGACTCCAGCTCATTCAGGGCATCATAGCACCCCTTGATGAACTCATACTGGTAGTCCGGTGTTTGCGCCAGAAAAGTCCCACCCATGATAATAAGTTCCACTTTATCGGTGGGGTGGCCCATATCCCCGAGCACGCGCAACCGCATTGTCACCTGCTGACGGGGTTCGTAGTCGCACCGCCTGGCCCGCAGGACGGCCGGCGATTCCGGCGTATAGCTGCTCGGCGTATTGGTGAAGGTCGGGCAGTACAGGCACTGACCCGGGCATTTGATGGGCCGGGTCATCGCCGCCACCGGCGCCACCCCGGATATTGTCCTGGCAAGTTTTTTCATCTTCGCCCTGTTATAATATAGTATCAATTTCAGTTTATCAGATTTGCGCTGATGGCAACAATTAAGGACGTATTCAACCAGATTGCGCCGGGCTGGTATAACTTCAGGCACCGGTCAATATTTCGACGGGAACTGGAGGCTTTGGCGGAGTGGTGGGGCGAAGGCAGGCTGCTCAACCTGGGCTGCGCCCACGGCCCCGACTTCCTGCCCTTCAAACCTGATTTCGAACTGCACGGTGTGGATTTGTCCACGGAGATGCTCCGGTTTGCCCGCAAATACTCAAGTAAATACGAATTCAGGGTACACCTGACCGCTGCCGATGTCCGTTCCCTACCATATTGTGATAATACGTTTGACTTTGCCGTTTCGGTGGCTACCTATCACCATGTCAAGGGTAAAGCTGATAAACTGGCAGCGCTGCGGGAGCTCAAAAGGGTGCTGAAACCCGGCGGTGAAGCCTTTATAACTGTCTGGAATCGCTGGCAGCCAAGGTTCTGGTTCAAAGGTAGTGAGGTTACGGTGCCATGGCGGACCAGAGAGAAGACCTTTTATCGTTATTATTACCTGTTCACCTATTTTGAACTGGAAAGCCTGGTGAATGAAACCGGTCTGGAGATGATTAAATCCTTCCCCGAACATGACTACCGGTTCCCGCTAAAATATTTTTCCAGAAATATCTGTCTCCTTTTAAGAAAGACTTAACCAATCAGCCAAAAAGGTGTAAGATAGGAATATGTTAGTGAAAATCAAATGCCCCGCCTGCCAGACGGAGGGCAGCCTGTCGCTGGTTGAGTCCAATTACAAAGGCCCTTACAAGTGCTGGAAATGCCGCGAGTTCTTCACCATCACCCTCGAAAAAGACAAGCTCACGTCCTGTGAACCCCTCAGCGAAGAGGAGTTCCAAAAACAGCAGGAAATCAAGGCACTCCAGGACAAGTTCAACCGGCAGTTCCCCGGAAGACAGGATTCGGGCTAGTTCCCCGCCGTTTGCCAAATCATTCCCCTTATAGCTATACTGGTAGTTACCATTTCACACTGACCGAGGCATGGAACGTGAATGGAGGTAACCGCTTGAATCGAAAAAGGAGGCGCCCGCCAATGCTTATCCCAACTATCATCATGGGGGTGATTGCCGTCGCCCTTCTCTACATCGGTTATCAGCGAGGGGGCGGGGAACACTTTGTGGGGTTAAAGTCAGCTGGTAACCTATTGCTCCAGATTACTCCCTTGCTCATTCTGGCCTTTGTCGTAGCGGGCATGGTGCAGGTCCTGGTTCCTAATGAAATAATATCTCGGTGGGTCGGTGTGGAATCCGGTTTCCGGGGTATTCTGATTGGTTCCGCCATCGGTGGTATTCTGCCCGGTGGTCCCTACGTTAGCATGCCTATCGTGGCTGGACTATTGCGTACGGGAGCCAGCATCGGCACCATGGTAGCGCTATTAACCGCCTGGTCATTGTTAGCGTTTACTCGATTACCCATAGAAGTAGGCCTGTTGGGTTGGAAATTCACCCTTATCCGCCTCGCCTGCGTCTTCTTTTTCCCGCCGATTGCTGGTTTTATCGCCAATAGATTTTTCGCCGGTATTGAAGTCGTCTAAATAATAAATATAAGGAGGACGTTATCATGGCAAAAGTAATCAACATGGTGGCCACAGAATGCCAGCCAGAGGTTGAAGAAGCATTCAACAAATGGTACGACGAAGTACACATCCCGATGTTATTCAAGTATAAGGGAATGACCAAGGTAACTCGCTATAAGATATTGAATAAAACCGGCGAGTTCCCGTCCTATCTGGCCGTCTACGAATTTGAAAACATGCCTGAATATCAGGCATATGAAAAAAGCCCTGAAATCGTTGATGCCAGGGCCGAGATGAAAGAGACCTGGAAGGAAGGCGGGTGGGAGATCAAGTGGCGCGTACAGTATGAGGAGATGAAGACCTGGAAAAAGTAAACAATTTACTATTGACTTCAACTGAAGAGGCTCGCTTGCCTCTGAATATAGTGGAATGCTAGAATAAAGCTTGTCTGATAGATGTATGGGCCGCTAGCTCAACTGGCAGAGCAGCTGACTCTTAATCAGCAGGTTACAGGTTCGATTCCTGTGCGGCTCACTCTCAAACCCACCCCCGTTGACAACATCTTGACAACCAATTGACAACATCATATCGGTACCCTCCGGGCCGGTTATCCCGGGCAGTACCAGCCGGTCCAGTTTCTCCGCAGCGTCCTCCTGCATCCCGGGTATCAGGTGCCCGTAAACGTCCATGGTAAAGGCGACGCTGGCATGGCCCAGCATCTCCGAGATCACCTTTATGTTGACGCCGGCGGCAAGCATATAGGCGACGAAGGTATGCCTTAGATCGTGGAACCTCAAATGCGGCAGCCTCGCCTCTTTGAGTACCTTGCCGAAGGCGTGGGTTACCGTGCTCGGGTCGAGCGGCCGCCCGTCGGGGTAGGCGAAGACCAGGTCATCGGGTCCCAGCTCGATGCCCAGGAGAAGGGCATTGGACTCCGCCTCCAGCCTCCGGCTCCTCATCACCTGTACCAGCGACGGCGACATCGCCACCAGCCGGCGGCTCCTGCGTGTTTTGACGTCCTTGATGATAAGGGTGCCCCC
>JADHXF010000037.1 GCA_016783105.1 Dehalococcoidales bacterium
CTGCTAACCGGACTGGCCCAGGAAACGAAGGCATACCTGGCCAGTCAAAAATAAGATTAAAAATATTGAATCGCTTTAAGCTTTAAGAGCTTCCGCCAGTCGCTCCAGAAAGAGTTCCCGGTTGGCCGGGGAGATAACAAAGTTCCAACCGCGGCGGCGGACTATCTCCACGACTGTCTTGGAGGAAGTGGCGAAGCGGATGCCCCAGTAGGCGAAGGCTTTTATACCTGATGCCGGTCGTGCCTCCTTGATGGTTGATAGGGGAAGGTTTACCGCAAAAGGCCGGCCCAGAACAATCCTGACTCTATCGGTATATATCTGGTAGCGCCGGGGCAGGACGGCGTAAAAGAGGAGGGCGTCGAAAACGGTTACACCCAGGACAACGTACGCTCCCGTTCTGTCCACATAAAGCAGGTACACGCCGAGAAGCAGGGTAAAGCTCAGCACGCCGCCCAGAGTGAGCTTGAGCCAGGTGTCATACTCGGCAGGTTCCTCGTGGATTAAAAGGTCTCTGCGGAGTTGTTCATTTTTTCTCACCAGGATTAGTTTAACCATGTTCTCGTTTTGTGTCCAGTCGTCGCTTGACGGCGGATTTCAGGCGCATTACAATCAAGTAGTTTATTTCAGAGATAGCCGCAAGGAGGTATTATGGCGAACGAAGTGAGAGTGGCCTGGGAGCCTTTGAAGGGGTTTGCCAGGGAAATATTTACCAAGATGGGCATGCCGCCCGAGGATGCTGAAACCGAGGTATCAGCGCTGATATGGGCCAACCTGAGGGGTGTTGACTCCCACGGCGTAATGCTGATTCCGACATATGTGGAGTGGATAGACAGGGAGGTGATGAACCCCAGACCTAATATCCAGGTCTTGAAGGAGACGCCGGCAACCCTCTTCGTCGAGGCTGACCGTGCCCTCGGGCCGGTGGTCACCGTCTTCACCGTGAAACGGGCGCTGGAAAAAGCGAAGCAGGTGGGAGTTTGCTGGGCGTCCATCCGCAACACGACGCATCAGGGGGCCATGGGCTACTACACGCTGATGGCGGCGGAGCAGGGAATGGCGGGAATGACCTGGGTCTGTAGCCCGCCCAATATGGCGCCATTCGGCGCCAGGGCGGCCGGGATACACAACAGCCCGATTGCCATAACAGTACCGGCGAAGCGGCACCAGCCTTTGATTCTGGACATGGCCACCAGCATGGTGGCGGCGGGGAAAATCACTCTGGCCCTTGACAAGGGCATCCCGATACCACTGGGCTGGGCAATTGACCGAGAAGGCAACCCCGCCACCGACCCTAAAAAAGCGGGTATTTTGCTCCCCTTCGGCGGGGCAAAGGGCTCTGGCCTTTCCATGATGTTTGAATGTCTTTCCAGCGTGATGATGGGCAACCCTATGCTGGGGCCAACGTTACATGGTCGTGAACCGGGTCCGCCTCTGAAGGAAAAAAAGGTGAAGGTAATCGGTGACCGCCCTGCGCACTACCAGCGCCATATCCAGAACAGCGTTTTCATCGCCGTTGACATTGGCCAGTTCACCGATCTGGAAGAATACAAAAAGGATATTGACGAGATGATTGACGGTATCAAGGCGCTGCCCAAAGCGGACGGGTTTAACGAGATACTGGTGCCCGGCGAGCCTGAGTATCATACTTATCTGGACCGTTCTAAAAATGGCGTTCCTTTGCCGCAGCGCACCGTCCAGAACCTGCGTGACGTTGCTGCGCGGCTCGGCGTTAAACTGCCACCTGCTCTGGAAACTGGTTAGCTAGACTGCTACAATGAGGGGCGGCAATGGAGGTATGTTGGCATGGAGTTAAAAGAGAAAGCGATTGTGCTCAACGGAAAGGACAACGTGGCTACTGCCCTGGCTGACCTTGAGGCGGGAAGCAGCGTTGAGCTTGATGTCGGGGATAAGATGCTGACGGTAAAACTGAAGGCCCGGATACCCTTTGGCCACAAGTTCAGCCTGACACACATTGAAACCGGTGCCCCGGTCATCAAGTACGGTGAGGCTATTGGCAATGCCAGCGCGACAATCAATGCGGGCGACTATGTACACGTTCACAACGTGGTGAGCACCCGGGGCAGTACCGGAGACAAAGGAGGTGCCAGATGAGTTTCCTCGGTTATCCCCGGCCGGATGGCTCGGTGGGCGTGCGCAATTACGTTGGCGTTATCTCGACCGTGGGATGCGCCAATGACGTTGCTTTCTGGATAACCCAGCAGACCAAGGGCACAGCTCCTTTCCTCCACCAGGCAGGCTGCGGGCAGCTGCAACCCGACCTTGAAATCGCCACGCGCACGCTCGCTTCTATAGGACAGAACCCGAATCTGGCCGGTGTACTGCTGGTAAGTCTGGGCTGCGAGGGAACCGATGTTGACCGGGTCGAGCAGGAGATTGCCGCCACCGGCAGACCGGTGAAGAAGGTGGTCATTCAGAAAGCCGGGGCAACGGTGGCTTTAAATGAAGGCTTGCTCATCGCTCAGGCGCTGGTCAATGAGGCTTCGCAAATAAAGCCGCAGGAATTTGACGATTCCCACCTCGTTATCGGGGTTAAGTGCGGCGGCTCGGACACCACTTCAGGACTTGCTTCCAATCCGGCGGTTGGTGCCACCTGTGATATTGTGGTTGATAAGGGGGGCACCTGTATTTTCGGCGAGACAACGGAATTTCTGGGCGCCGAGCACATTCTGGCACGGCGTGCGGTTAACCAAAAAGTAGCGGATAAACTGCTGAAAATCGTTGATGACATGGAAAAGCGGGCCATTGCGGCCGGGGGTGATATGCGCGGGGGCAATCCCAGTGCCGGCAATATCGCCGGTGGATTGACCACCATTGAGGAGAAATCGCTCGGGGCGATAGTTAAAAGCGGTACCAGGCCAATTCAGGATGTCTATAATTACGGCGAGCGTGTCCAGGGCAAGGGCCTGTTCGTGGTCGATTCTCCGGGACGTGAGCCGGAGTTCCTCACCGCGCTGGCGGCGGCGGGCGCCCAGGTCGCCCTCTTCTCAACGGGTCTTGGCGTGCCGCAGGGATTCCCTTTCATCCCCGTAATCAAGGTAACGGGGAACCCGGTTACCTTCCAGCGCCTTCCCGACCATATCGATATGCTGGTGGAAATGACGGCGGTGAAAGGCTCCGGGCTGAAAGTCACCGGCCAAAGAATATATCAGGAGATGCTGGCGGTAGCCTCCGGCAAGCAGACCAAGGCGGAGGTCCTGGGCTACGGCAGCTTTTCCGGCCTATACACAATCGGCCCGATTGTCTAACATGGTGAGTGTTCTGAAAGTTAGTTGTTTTTGCGTATAATGAACACCGTGATATAATGGGCTGGAATGAACCAGAAGAGACGTCTTGAGGAGGTGCGCTGGCATGGGAGAGGCGGGCAGGGGGCAGTCCTCGGCGCCAGTATGCTGGGCAGTGCTGTGGCGCTTTATGAGGGCAAGCACGCTGTCTCCTTCCCCAGTTTTGGCGCTGAGCGCCGTGGCGCACCGGTGCAGGCCTTTACCCGCATCAGCGACCACGCCATCCGGACCCGCAGCCAGATTTACCATCCCACTATCATCATTGTGCTCGATGATACCCTGCTGGACGTAGTTAACATAACGGACGGAGCCCGAGACGGAGCCAATATCCTGGTCAACACGCGTAAATCCGCAGACAAGTTAGCGGGAATACCGCACTCTCTCAATGTCACCACCGTGGATGCCACGGCAATAGCGCGGGAACATATCGGGGTGGCCATCGTTAATACGGCCATGCTCGGCGCGCTGGCCGGAGCTACCGATATCGTGAGCCTGGATTCGATAAAGAAGGCCATTGCCGGCACCCTGCCTGAGAAAATCGTCGACCGAAATATTGCTGCCGCTGAGGCAGCTTACCAGGAAGTCAGGGGAAAATGAAGAAAGAGAAATCAATCCCGGGGCCAGTGTCGAAAGCCGGCACCATACCCACCAGAATGGGAAGCTGGAGCACGGCCAAGCCCGTGCTGAAGGGTAAATGCACCTTCTGCCTCTTCTGCTGGATTTTTTGCCCGGAAGGTGCTATTACACAGGACGAGGCCAACCGCAAAGTGCTCTTCGATTTTGAGGACTGCAAAGGGTGTGGCATCTGTGTAAAAGAGTGTCCCACCGGGGCGATAGAGATGGTCGAGCCGGAAGGTGATAAATAATGGCGGCTAAAATGCCGGTCAGGAAATACATTACCGCCAACGAGGCGGTGGCTCAGGCAGCCCGGCTGGCGCGTGTTGATGTGGTCGCTGCCTATCCCATCACCCCGCAGACCAGCATTGTGGAGAAAATCGCCGAATACATTGCCAGTGGCGAGATGGACGCCGACTTTCTCAAGGTGGAGTCAGAGCACTCGGCACTGACCGCCTGCATGGGCGTGCGGATGGCCGGTGCGCGTGCCTTCACCTCCACTTCATCCCAGGGACTGGAATACATGCATGAAATGCTGGCCTATGCTGCGGGTGGCCGCTACCCGCTGGTCCTGGTCAATGTCTGCCGCTCGGTGGCCCTGCCCTGGAGCATCTGGGGCGACCAGCAGGACGCCATCCAGCAGCGGGATACAGGCTGGATTCAGATTTTCACCGAGACCGGCCAGGAGGCGTTGGACATGGTGCTCCAGGCATATCGCATCGCCGAGGACCACCGTGTGCTGCTGCCGGTGATGATATGCCTCGACTCGTTTATACAGTCGCATACCGAAGAGCTGGTTGAGGTTCCCGACCAGAAAACGGTCGATTCTTTCCTGCCGTCTTATGACCCGGTGGTTACCCTGGACGTGGACGACCCCTATTCCATATCCGTCGGTGGCTTCGGCAAGCATTACGCGCGCTGGCGGCAGGAACAGCAGGCGGCGGCGGAAAAGGCGCGGGAGATAATTGTGGAAGTAGGTGATGAATTTGCCCGTGTCTTTGGCCGTCATTACGGTGGTCTGATTGAGGAATACCGCTGCGATGGCGCCGAAGCACTTTTTATTACCATGGGCGCATTTAATGGGACTGCCCGCGAGGTGGTCGATGAAATGCGTGATGAGGGCAGGGCGGTCGGCCTGGTCAAGGTGAGGGCATACCGGCCCTTTCCGGTCGAGCCACTGCGGAAGGTTTTAGCGCCGGTGAAGGCGGCGGCGGTGCTGGATAGAGATTGCTCCTGGGGCTATGAAGGAGCGCTGGCCACCGACCTGAAAGCCGCCCTTTACGGCCTGCCCAATCCACCGGCGGTACTTAACTTTATCGGTGGGTTGGGTGGCGCTGACGTGCCGCCGGAAAAGATGAAATACATGCTGGAAAAAGCCCTTGCTGCGGAAAGAGGAGCCATACCGCATCTGGAGTTTATTGACCTATGAAACTGAAAGACATATCCAAAGAGGAGCTATACCGGGCTTCTTTTGGCTGTGCCGGCTGTAGCGCTGTGCTCGCCGTGCGCCTGACTTTGAAAGTGCTGGGCAGGAACTGCGTTTTTGTAGTGCCCGCAAACTGCATCAGCACCGTATCCTGCTATTACCCGCAGGCGCCGTTTTTTGTGCCGTTCACGGTAATGGCCTTCGCCGCCACGGCGGCCGCCTTATCCGGCATCAGGGCCGGTTTCAAGAGGCGGGGTCGGGAGGACATACAGGTCGTCGGTTTCTCCGGTGATGGCGGCACCGCGGACATCGGCATTCAGGCATTGTCCGGGGCGATTGACTGCGGCAACAAATTCATCTACATCTGTTATGATAACGAGGCGTATATGAACACCGGCATTCAGAGGAGCGGCCTGACTCCATACGGAGCAACCACCAGTACCACGCCCGCGCCCTGCTTTGAAAACAGACCCAAGAAGGACATGCTGCGCATCGTGGCAGCGCATGATATCCCTTATGCCGCCACCGCCTGTATCTCCTACCCGCTCGACTACATGGAGAAGGTGGCAAAGGCAAGCCAGGTGAATGGCCCCACCTACATTCACGTACTGACGCCATGCCCTACGGGCTGGGGCTTCACCCCTGACGAGACGATTGAAATCGGGCGCATGGCGGTGGAGAGCGGCATGTGGCAACTGAAGGAATTCGAGAACGGCGAGTTCCGCACCACCTATACCCCGAAACGCAGGCGCCCAATCGCGGAATACTTTGCTGCCCAGACAAGGTTCCGCCATCTCAGCCCGGAGGAAATCGCGGCCATACAGAAAGAAATCGATGCCGCTCGTGATTAGATTCGAACGGCACTGATACGGAGGAGAAATCAGATGGATGCAATAGAAGCTATTTTATCCCGGAGGAGCATTCGCCGGTATACCGATAAACCGGTACCGGAAGAGATAATCAGGGAACTGCTGGAAGCGGCGATGAGCGCTCCCTCGGCCAGCAACGAGCAGCCGTGGCAATTCGTCATCATCAACGACCGCCGCATTCTCGACGAAATCCCCAGGTTCCATCCCTACGCTCACATGCTGAAAGAGGCGTCCTGGGCGATAGCTGTCTGTGGTGACACGGACCTGGCGTTGAGTGGCCACTGGGTTCAGGACTGCTCTGCCGCCACGCAGAACATTCTGGTCGCGGCCCATGCCAAGGGTCTGGGGGCGGTGTGGCTGGGTGTTTATCCCCGTGAGGAAAGGGTGAAAGAGGTACAGAAACTTCTCGGGCTTCCCGAGCACGTATTACCTTTGTGCTTTATATCCATCGGTTATCCGGCAGAGCAAAAGCCGCCGTCAAATCGCTACAATGAGTCCAGGGTACACCACAACCACTGGTAACGCTTAACGTGCTAACGCAGGGCCAACGACGGCTATAAAATCAAGTTGAGCGGCTCTTCAATATAATTTTTCACGGTCTGCAGGAACTGCGCGCCCAGTGCTCCGTCCAGGATGCGGTGGTCAATGGACAGGGTCAGGTTCATCATCGGCCGTATAACCATCTCACCTTTTCGCGCTACAACCTTCTCCGCGATTCTCCCCACGGCCAGTATCGCGGCCTCGGGTGGCTGTATAATGGCGCTGAACTGGTCGATATCGTACATGCCCATGTTGGAGATGGTGAAGGTGCTGCCGGTCATCTCTTCTCTGGCGAGGGTGCGCTCCCTGGCCTTCTGCACCAGTTCGGCACGGGCCTGTGCGATTTCAGCCACCGATTTCGTGCCGGCATCCCTGATGACGGGCACCATCAAACCGCCTTCGACCGAGGTTACCAGGCCGATGTCAATCCGCTTGAATAGCTTTACCGAACCGTCGGCATAGGAACAGTTGATGGCCGGGTTTTTCTCCAGTGCCCTGGCCGCTATCTTTATAATCAGGTCGGTAAGCGTCAGCCTGATGCCGGTTTTGCTCTCGATTACCGGTAGCAACTGCTGGCGTGTTTTCTGTAATTCCTGAGCATCGACGGCTACGGTGAGGTAGAAGTGCGGCGTCTGAAAGCTCTCCACCATACGCCGGGCAATTACCTCGCGCATTGTAGATAGAGGGATAATTTCCTCCTCGCCTCCCGCTGGTGCTTCACCGGAAGGCGGCGCCGCGACGGCTCTGCTTTCCTCGACGAACTTGAGTATGTCCTCTTTGGTAATTCTGCCGCCAGGTCCGGTCCCCGTTACCAGGCCGAGGTCAACATTGTGCTCTCTGGCAATGTTTCTGGCCAGCGGGGAGGCTTTAAATTCTTTCGGTTCTGTGGCCGGTTTCGGTGGTTCAGACTTTGCTTCTGTCTTTGGCGTCTCCTCTTTTTTCGCTGCAACTTTGACGGGGGTTTCAGTTTCGGGCGCTTTCTCGCCGGGCTGGAGAATATAGGCAATGGCGGTGCCCACCGGCACCTCATCGCCGGGCTGGAACGTTATCTTGCTCAGAATACCGGAAGCCTCAGCATCAAGTTCAAAAGAGGTTTTTTCACTCTCAATCTCCAGGATAATTTCACCCTTTTCCACACGGTCGCCCTCTTTTTTCAGCCACCGGACGATTTTGCCGCTGGTCATTGCCTCATCAAGCTTGGGGAAGATTACGGCCACAGCCATGCTGATACCTCCACTCGGTTAAATCGAAATATTCTGATTTTCTATTTTCCCATCATCTCCAGGGCCGCCGCCTTGATCTTTGCCGGGTTGACCAGTATATACTGCTCCTGCCCGGGATTGAAAGAAACCGGTGAATCGAGCGAGGCCACGCGCCTGATAGGCGCGTCCAGATAATCAAAAGCTTTCTCGCCGATAATGGCAGCAATCTCAGCGCCGAAGCCACCGGTGCGGCATGCCTCATAGACGACCATTGCTTTGCTTGTTTTCTGCACCGAGCTCAGGATGATGTCCTCATCGAGTGGCTTCAGTGTCCTAATATCGACCACCTCAACATCCACGCCATCTTTGGCAAGCTCCTCCGCGGCTTCCAGAGCGAAGTTAACGCAGCGCGAGTAGGTGATGATACTGATGTCCTTGCCCTGGCGCTTGATGTCACCTTTGCCCAGAGGAATCGTGTACTCTTCTTCGGGAACCGGACACGATTCACCATACAGCTTCTTGTGCTCGATGAAGATAACCGGGTTGTCCTCCCTGATGCTGGTCTTGAGCAGGCCCTTGGCATCATAGGCGTTGGAAGGCATGACCACATAGAGCCCCGGGATGTGGGCGAAGATGGCTTCCAGTGACTGGGAATGGTGCGGCCCGGCGGCCACCCCGCCGCCTCCCTGCGTCCGCATTACCATTGGCACCTTGACCATGCCGCCGGTCATATAGCGCAGCTTGGCAATCTGGTTGATAATCTGGTCGGCGGCGATGAAGGAAAAATCGATGTACATGATTTCCGCCACCGGCCGCATGCCCACCAGCGCTGCGCCCAGCGCGGCACCGGCGATGGCTGCCTCGGCCAGGGGGGTGTTTCGGATACGCTCGTGACCGAACTCTTCCAGAAGCCCCTGGCTTACCTTATAGGAACCGCCATACTCGGCGATTTCCTCTCCCATCATAAATACTTTGGGGTCGCGCTTCATCTCTTCACGGAGCGCTTCCCGCAGTGCTTCTCGATAGGTTAACTCTCGCATGCTTCCCCCCTTTAATAAATCAGGCGTAGATATCTTCCAGCGCTTCTTCAGGCGCGGGCTCGGGGCTTTCCTGGGCGAACTTTACCGCCTCATCCAGCTCCCGCAGCACGTTTTTTTCAATCTCATCAAGCTCGGCGTCCGTGGCCATCTTGTTCTGTACCATCTGCTGGCGCAGTCGCTTTATCGGGTCCTTCTTCTTCCATTCCTCAACTTCTTCCTTGGGCCGGTAGCTGGTGCCGGGGTCACCCATGTGATGCCCGACGGTCCGATAGGTGTTCCCGACAATGAGTATAGGGCCCTCACCCTTGCGGCACTTCTCAATCGCCTCCCTGGCCACCTCGGCAACGGCAATGGCGTCATTGCCATCGACGCTTATTCCCGGGATTCCGTAGCCTTTGGCGCGGTCGGCGATATCGGTCAGACGGCAGTAGTCACGGGTGGGCGTGCTCTGCTGGTAAAGGTTGTTCTGGCAGACGAAGAGCACGGGCAGGCACCAGGCTGCCGCCAGTCCTATACCTTCGTGGAAGGCACCGGAGTTGGTCGCCCCGTCGCCAAAGAAAGCGACCATTATACTGTCGAGCTTCTGCATCTTGAGGGCAGCCCCGACGCCGGCAGCAATGGGAATACCATCGCCGACAATGCCGGTGGCACCAAGGATATTGCGGTCAACATCGGCGATATGCATGGAGCCGCCTTTGCCTTTGCAGTAGCCGGTCTTTTTGGCGAAGAGTTCGGCCATCATCCGGTCGAGCTGGGCCCCCTTGGCGATAATATCGCCGTGACCGCGGTGTGTCGTTATGGTATAGTCATCTTCGCGGAGAAAGGCGCAGACTCCAGATGGAATGGCTTCCTGGCCGATTGAGGCGTGGATAAAGCCGGGCAGGCCTTTGCGGTACTCGATTATGGCCCTCTCTTCGAAGAAACGAATCTTCACCATGTTGGTGTAGATTTCCTTCAGTTTGGCAGCATCTATTTCTGGCATACATTTCCTCCTCTGAAGTCGAGATTGCGGTAAAATTCCATCGTAAGACTACCATACCGCGTTTTGCGGGTCAAGATTAAACCGGGTGTCCCTCTCCGTGTCAATCACGGGATTATTTCATACTATGAAATATCTATCCTGGGCATATAGCCTGATAACCTTGCGGACTTTCACGCGGGGAGAGTATAATCCTTGTAATCCGTTAAGGTTACCCGCATAGCTTACACAGGAGGTACGCTGATGAAAATTACTGACCTGCGCGTTTTCCAGACCCAGGGCGGACACGCCAACTGGACTTTTGTAAAGCTCTATACCGATAGCGGTCTCACCGGCGTCGGGGAAGCGAGCCTGGAGAGGAATGATGAGGTGGTCGTCAAGGCTCTGGAAACATTCAGGGATTTTCTGGTCGGACAGGACCCTTTCCAGATTGAGTACATCTGGAACGCTCTCTACAAGCAGACGTTCAAATACGGGCAGCTTATTATCCTGACCGCCCTGAGCGGCATCGAGCAGGCGCTGTGGGACATCAAAGGCAAGGCGCTCGGCGTGCCGGTCTACGAGCTGCTCGGTGGGAAACTGAGGGACAAACTAAGAGCCTATGCCAATGCCTGGGCCTTCCAGAAAGAGGTCACCCGTATGACGGCTGAGGATACGCCGGATTCAATTGCGCAAAACGCATTGAGAATGGTGGAGAAAGGCTTTACCGCCATGAAGTGGGACCCTTTCCGCGAGGGCGGGCAGGTCATTCCGAGGTCGGAGGAGGAGTTTGCCCTCGCCTGCGTGAAGGCGGTGAGGGAGGCGGTGGGGCCTTCGGTTGATATACTCATTGAGTGTCACGGTCGCTTCAATATGCACAGCGCTATCCGCATTGCCCATAAACTGGAGCCTTATGACCCCTTCTTCTATGAGGAGCCCATACCGCCGGACAACATTGATGCCCTGGCGGCGCTGCAGCGGTCGATAAACCTGCCCATCGCCACCGGCGAGCGACTGTATACCCGCTGGGAGTTCCGCCCCCTTTTTGAGAAGCACGCTGCGCACATCATCCAGCCCGATATCTGCAACGTGGGCGGCATCTGGGAATTGAGGAAAATTGCGGCCATGGCCGAGGCCTACTACGTGTCCGTCCAGCCGCACAACTCCAACGGTCCCGTGCAGACCATCGCCAGCATGCATCTTGATGCCAGCATTCCCAATTTTGTTTTCCAGGAGTTCTTCTATCCCTACCTGGATATGTACAATGAGGTTCTTACCGAGCCTATCATCTATAAGGATGGCTATCTCGAGGTTCCCACCAGGCCTGGACTGGGCACGGATATTCGTGAGGATGTAATACGCAAGCGTCCGCCTAAGAAACAGCCTCCCATGGCCACCTGGATAGGTTCTTACTGGTAGACCTGAGGCAAGGAGGTCGTCATGTTAACACAGGGGAATTACCGCTGGGACGATACGGCAGAAATCGTTGTTATCGGGTACGGACTGTCCGGCGCGGTGGCGGCGATAACGGCTCACGACCTTGGTGCCCGCGCTGTACTTCTGGAGAAGCAGCCGGCGGAAACGCACTGCACGTGCAGCAGCACCGCTATGGGAGTGTTCCTATCTTTATCAGATATTGAGCGCGCCATCGAGTATATGACCGCCCTGTGCCAGGTGGGCAGCCAGCCGGGGTTGCCGTGGACGGATGCCGATAGCATAAAGGCCTGGGTTACCTATACGGCACAGAACAAAGACTGGCTCATCCGGCTGGGTGGCAACGTTAAATTTTTCTCCAGAGCGGCTGAGTTTCCTCAGCTCCCCGGTGCCGACAGCATGGAACTGTGGAAGTACCAGGGCAACGGCTTCCGCATGATGAAGTTCATGTATGAGCAGGTGGCCTCCAGAAATATTGATGTACGTTATCAGACATCGGCGGTACGGTTGTTGACTGATAATACCGGCAGGGTAATCGGGGTGAAGGTGGCCGATGGCCGTGGGAAGACTCCCCGGGAAATGAATATCAGGGCAACCAAGGCGGTACTTTTATGCACGGGTGGCTTTGAGGAAAACGAGGAGATGAAGCTGCAGTACCTCCGTGTCTATCCGATTTACTTCACCGGCGGCACCGGCAATACCGGCGACGGTATCAGAATGGCCCAGGAGGTTGGTGCTGGCCTCTGGCATATGAACTGCGTTTCGGCACGACTCTGTGCCAAGTTCCCCGAATTTCCCCTCGCCTTCTTTATCGATTTCAGTGGCGGCGGCTGGAGCCAGCGCTCGATGAAGACGGAAAAGGAAAAGGCGCCCGCTGGCTTTATCATCGTTGACCGGTATGGGCGCCGCTATATGACCGAGGAGCTGAAGCCCCATGCCGCTTCATATGAGTGCGGCTGGTTTGACTCTCACAAGCTGGAGTATCCACGTGTGCCGAGCTATCACATTTTTGACCAGCGGAGAGTTAAATTCGGCCCGCTGGCGCAATTGTCCAGCGGCCCCACCGGCCCGCACCAGCTCTATAAATGGAGTCGGGACAACGTGACGGAACTGCAGAAGGGCTGGATTGTGAAGGGCGATACGGTCGCTGAGCTTGCTGCAAAGCTCAATATGCCTCCGGAAAATCTTGCCAAAAGTATAGATACCTGGAACAAGTACTGCCAGGCGGGTAATGACCCTGATTTTGGTCGCAACCCGCTGGAACTGGTGTCACTGGATGAGCCGCCGTTCTTTGCCATCAGGCTGTTCCCCGGAGGGTCAAATACCCTGGGCGGCCCGAGGCGAAACAGCCGGGCGCAGGTATTGAACCCGTTTGGTGAGCCGATTCCTGGCCTCTATGCGGCCGGGGAGTGCGGTTCCGTATTCGGTCTGCTTTATCCCGCGGGCGGTGGGAATCTCGCGGAATGCATCGCCTTTGGCCGCATCGCCGCCGAGAATGCCATGAGAGAAAAATAAAGTATTAATAGAACTAAAGGAGGAAAATACGTGAAGCGAGCAGACCTTAAAGGCAAGGTGCAGACGGTACTGGGGCTTATGGAGCCATCGGAGATGGGTATCACGCTGCCCCACGAGCACCTGATTTGCGACGCGACGACCTGGCACTATGACTCGGGCGAAGCCACGGAGCGGAAATGGGCCCGTCACCCGGTGACCATTGATACCCTCTGGTGGATACGCTACCATCCATTTCAGAACTACGATGACCTTCAACTCCTCGACGAGGATGTTGTCGTTGACGAGGTCATGCGCTACAAAGCACTGGGCGGGAAGTCCATCGTTGAGGTTACGGTGCGCGGCTTATATCCCGACCCCAGGGCAGTAGCCCGCATCGCCCGCACCACTGGCGTGAATATCGTCATGGGCACCGCTTATTATGTGGAATCTTCCTACCCGGCAACCGGGGTTGACGTAAGCGCTAAAAGCGAGGAAGAAATCACCGAGGAATTTGTCAAAGACGTCTTTGAGGGTTTTGGCAATACGGGAATACATGCCGGGCTTATCGGTGAGATAGGCTGCTCCTGGCCATTTACCGAGAATGAGCAGAAGGTGGTGCGTGCCGGCGCACGGGCGCAAAAGGTCACCGGTGCCGCCATCAACATTCATCCCGGCCAGAATGAAATGGCCGCCATGGAATGCATCAAGGTGGCGGACAAGGCTGGTGCTGACCTCAGCCGTGTGGTTATCAGCCATGTTGACCGCGCAGTTAGAGAGCCGGCAAATCGAATTGAACTGGCCAAAACCGGCTGCACGCTGGAGTATGACCTGTTTGGCCGGGAGGGCTACTATCCCCTCCGTTTCCGGGTAACTGATGTTCCCAATGATGCCCAGCGCATCAACGAGATAAAAGAGCTGGCCGATAAAGGTTTTGAGAAGCAGATTTTCATCTCGCACGACAATTATACCAAGAGCTCGCTCTGCCGTTACGGAGGCTGGGGCTACGGACATATCCTGAGGGATGCGGTGCCGGTGATGAAAATCAAGGGGCTTTCTCAGGAGCTAATCGATACCATAATGATTGAAAATCCGAAGCGAATGTTCGCCTTTGTGTGAACGGAGAAGGAGGAAGGCGTATGAGCAGCCGAAAAAAAGCAATGTTGCCGGTACTGGCCTGGTACGGCGATGAAGAGCTGGAAATAGATTTTCCGGAGTCCTGGGACGTTACTGTCTGCAGGATGAAGGGATATGACGCCAAACCCCTCTCCGACGCCCAGATACGCAGGGCTTTCGCCAGTCCAATTGGCACCAGAACGATAAAAGAACTGGCCAGAGGTAAAAAAGAAGTGGCCATTCTCTTCGATGACCTTTCCCGGCCGACACCGTCAGCGATGCTGATACCATACATTCTGGAAGAGCTTGCCGGGGCGGGAATTGCCGATGATAATATCCGGTTCATTGCCGCCATCGGCGCCCACGGCACGATGAATGGCATCGACTTCCGGAAGAAGCTGGGCGATGATGTAATGTCGCGGTTCCTGTTTTATAACCACAATCCGTATGAAAACTGCACGCCGCTGGGGGTCAGCAAGTACGGAACGCCAATCGAAATTAACAGCGAGTTCATGGCCTGCGACCTCAAAATCGGCATCGGCGCCATCGTCCCACATCCCTATGGCTTTGGCGGTGGCTGCAAGATAATCCTGCCCGGCGTCGCCTCCATGCAGACCATTGCCTCCAATCACAACCGGCTGGTGTTTGACCCCTCGGTGGCCATTGGCAAGCTGCGCGACAATGTGATACTTGAGGACATTATCGAGGCTGCCAGGATGGCGCAGCTTGATGTCAAGGTGGACGCCATTGTCAATTTGAAAAGGGAGGTCACCGCGCTTTTCGTGGGTGACCCGGTTGAGGAACACAAGGCGGGTGTTGAGATTGCTAAAAAGCATTACGCCACGGATATGGTCCGGAATGCCGATATTGTGGTGGCCAACTGCTTCTCCAAGGCGAATGAGATGCTGCTGGCGCCGCCGGTGGTCTCCCCGCTGCTGACCGAAAACGGTGGCGGTGATATGGTGCTGGTGGTGGTGACGCCGGAGGGGCAAATACACCATTACTTCGACCGCAGCTTTGGCAAGAATTACGGCGGGCTGGGGTGGGGCCCACTGTGCCGCAAGAACGCGCTGCCGAGCAACACGAAGAAGCTGACTATTTTAGCACCGTATCCGGACAAAGTTGGCGCCGACTGGGTGGCCCCGTATCAGATGGTGAACTGGGCAAGAAGCTGGCCGGAGGTAGTCAAAGACCTGGAAAAGCGATATGGCAACAAGGCCAGGGTGGCCGTGGTGCCGGACGCTACCATCCAGTACTTCCCGGAAGCAGTCCCGAAATGTGACGTTTGCTCTGGCTAAACCAGACATAGAGATAAAAAAGCAGGGTGCCGGTTGATTTTTATACTGACACCCTGCTTATTATTTAACCAGGAGATGTTTAGTCGCCGGCAATGGTGGCGCCTTTAGGCAGGCCGCTGTGGGGAAAGTACTGCAGCGTGCCGTCGGGGACGACCACCGCCTTTGCCTTGCTCCCGTGGTTCTTCTTGAGCGCGTCCAGAATTTCAGCCCAGCTATTGAGTATGGTTATCTGGTCGATCGGGCCAATCCAGTCGAGGCCGGCCTTGTCAATGTACGGCCCGAGGGCGAACATCCGCTTGACCCGGGGTGGTAGTTTGGTATGACGCCCGTAGAGCTGACCACCGATTTTCTTGCCGAAGCTGCGGGCCAGGTAGTGGCATATCTGGCCCTCGGGGATGTTGCCGATGATGACCAGGTCGCCGCCGGATTCCTTGAGCATTTTGTTGCCCAGGCCCGCCACCAGGGCGGCCTCGTTGGCCTTGGCATAGGCATTGGCCACGACGATATCAGCGTCGCCTGGTGCCTCGCAGGCATAGACTTTGCGGGCCATCTTCACACCCTCGCGCTGGGCTTCAACCAGGTCGCCGCAGAAGAGCGCGATAGTATCCCGATTGATGTTCACCAGGGCATTGATGGAGAAGTCAAGCCCGGCCATGCGCGCGATTTCCTCCATGTCCAGTCGCTGGTTATTATCATCCACCCTGCCCCAGGTATCCAGCACCAGAACGCCGGCATCAGAAATCGTGCACAGTTTGCCGTGATTGGCGGCAATGGATTCGGTGCTGGACACGCCGGGTAAAATCATCTTGCCGCCGCCGCCGAAACCGGCGGTGGGGTGGGGCACCAGCGACCCGACGGATACCTTCAAGTCGCAGGCCATGAATTCGCTGTTCACGGAAACCGGAATGCCGCGCGAGGTCTCTCCCAGGGAAGTGCAGTTCTCGTAGGGGTTGTGGTTGAAGACGAGGTACTTCTGGGGGATTTCCTTACCGAGCTTTTTCTGGAAGTCCATGAGCTTCATCGCACCGTGCAGTCCCAGAGCGGCGATGAACCGGATGTTCTCGTCCTTGATGCCACCTTCGTGCAGCTCATCCAGAACGTGCGGGACGATCTGGTCCGCCTTGGTCGGCCGGGTTAGGTCGTCAAAGATAATGCAGACCTCCTTTTTGCCACGGGCCATCTCGGAGAGGCGGGGAGTCCCGATAGGTTTGCGAATGGCGTCACGTATCTGCTGGCTGTTAAGTTTGGGCGCTTTCTCTCCCGCCATTCTGGGGATAATCACCTCCCATGAATCGGGAAGCTCCAGCTCCAGCTCGGTGTCACCAT
>JADHXF010000038.1 GCA_016783105.1 Dehalococcoidales bacterium
TATAAAATTCATCACGGTATCAAAATCGTCCTGTGCTCTGATATTACTAAAAGATAAAACGCTGTAGGTACGCTGAGCCATTTTCGTTTTCTTGGGTGCACTGGGTGGATTAATGTAAAACTTGCCGCCTTCCGGCTCGACATCAATGCCGTTATCTCTGGCGATATCAACAATTACCTCCAGAGCCTCAGGCGTTTCCATTGGTTCCAGAGCCTCGTTCACGGCGTCATACTTGGCCTGCAACTGCTCCATGCTCGGTAAAGGCTTGCTTACCACCGCCATGGTCTTATTAATTTTGTCTTCAAGGTCCTTCTGTTTTGGCCCCTGCTGTAGGTAAACAATGCCGAGCCCGATATAAATAATGACGCAGACACCGATTACAACCATAAAACCGACGCGCCGTATTCTGGTCAGTAATTCCTTCATTCTACTCCGCTCCCTGCTCTACATGCCCCACACCCCTAAATTACAGGCTAAATAATATGCCTGATTACTTCCACCTCTCGCGCAATGCCCGCTGTACCGTCTCCTCAATCGTTTCTTCTATGGTCTTTCCTTTCTTCTTTTCCTTCTTTTCTTTCTCTTTTTCCGTTTCTAATTCCCGTTCTAACCGGACAAGCTCCTCATCATAGAAGGCCTGATATAACTGCCGACCACGCCTCCAGCCAACTATCCAGACCGCTGACAGGCCAAAAATGGCTATCGGCGCTACAATCCCAATGCCAATGCCCTGAAATAGCAGGATGAGCACAATTATCATCACGACAAAGAGAAATACCGCCACATCAAGGTCCCACCTGGCAATCCTGGCTCTCTCCCTCGCCCTCCGGACAGCCTCCCACCTTATTTTTTCTCCTGCCATCTCAGGCGCTGACTCCTGGCTCAATTTGCTCCTCCCTTCGCCCGGTTAGTATGAATATAGGCTTGAGATTATTATACTCCCTTAATTGCCTGCCATACTACCAGAAATTATTTGAATGAGTGAAAAAGCGACCCTGGCGCCTCTCTCTTCAGCCAGCCCCGGGTATTTTCACCCCAACTATTTTCAGCTTTTGAAGTCACACAGGGTCCAAATTCTGCCACCAGTGTAACAGGCAACTGCCTTATGTCAATCGCCGAACGCGCCGGTGAGTGCATACATCGGCATAATAACCGAGAGGGCAATGAAGCCGACCATCAGGGCTATGCCGATGGTGCTGACAGGGCCTATCATGCCCACCATAGCGGCTGTTTTTTCTTTCGCGGCTGTTTCAAAGAAATCAGCTACCACCCCCATGGTAAAGTCGAGGGTATTACTCTCCTCTCCCACCGCAACCATTTGTACGAGCAGCGGCGGAAACAGGCTGTCTCGCGTCATCGGCGCGGATAACCCTTCACCGAGGAGCAACCGCTCGTTGACCCTATTCAAGGCATCACGAAAGACCATGTTGGTGGTCGCCTGTGGCAGCAACTCCATTATTTCCTGCAGTTTGAGCCCGGCACTTATCATCACGGAGAGTGTTCTGGCAAAGCGCCCCAGTTCTGACATAAGCGCCGGAGGCCCGAGAATCGGCATGCTGATACGCAGGCGGTCGAATATCCGCTTTCCAGATGGCCTTTTTAGCATCCAGAGTATTACCGCAAAGCCGACCGAACCGGCGATGATAATATGGAGTGGGTAGTCCTGAACAAAATTGGTAACTGCGATGAGAATCCGGGTGGGCAACGGCAATTCTACATTCATCGCGTTAAACATGTCGAGCATCTTGGGCATCACCACGGTAATCATCATGATAATCACGACGACCCCGACTCCCAGGACCATCATCGGGTAGGTCAGCGCCTTCTTAATCTCCTGCGTCATTCCCATCTGTCGCTCCGTATAATCGGCCATCTGGTGGAGTACCGCGTCCAGATTACCCGTCTCCTCGCCAACGGCGACGGTGCGGCAGTAAATCTCGCTGAAAGCGTTGGGTTGCTTTTTTATGGCCTGTGAGAACGAACCTCCGGAACGAATATCATTCACAATGCTGGATAAAATGCTCCGGAAAGCGCGGCTGCTGGCCACCTGTTCCTGCAGGATTTCCAGCCCTGGCAGCAGTGAAATGCCCGAGCGCAGCAACGTGGCCAGCTGGCGTGAGAAAACGATAACATCACGGGCCTTTACCCGGAAAAGGGAGGGCAATGCCTCTTCCAGGTTGAACATTGAAGGCGCGACTTCAACATGCTCCGGAATGTACCCCTTTTCGATGAGAAGGCGCTCTGCGGTAATCTCGCTTGGCGCCTTGATATTGCCTTTTACCAGATTACCCTGTCTGGTGGCAGCTACGTAGCGGAAGGTAATATCTTTCTGTTTTCTGGGTGCCTCAGTCATCCCCGCCATTGTTCCCTCTTAAGTGAGTGAAAATACGTTACGCAGGACTTCGTGTGGAGTGGTAGTTCCCGTTTTAACTTTCAGCATCCCGTCATGCCACAGGGAGAGCATCCCTTCACTCTGGGCTTGCTTGCGCATTTCATCGGAATCGGCGCCTTTGACAATTATCCTGCGGATGGTCTCACTGACTACCAATACTTCATAGATGCCAGTCCGCCCCAGATAGCCCGTGCCGGCACAGAAATTACAGCCGGCGCCAATACTGAATTCGGCGCGTTTTTCACCCATTTCCCCTTCATAAGCTTCCCTTTCGTCCGGAGATACTTCAGCCGGGCGCGCACAGTACGGGCAGACCCGGCGAACCATTCTCTGGGCAACGACACCAATCAGCGCCGAGGAAATGAGGAACGGCTCAATGCCAAGGTCAATCATGCGGATAATGGTGCTCACGGTATCATTGGCATGGACTGAGGACAACACCAGGTGACCGGTAAGGGCTGCCTGGGTGGATATCTGGGCCGTCTCGGCATCACGTATCTCACCGACCAGTATCACATCAGGGTCAAGCCGCATCGTAGCTCTCAGGCCGGTGGCAAAGGTGACGGCTGCCGTCGGATTCACCTGCATCTGATTGATATTGGCAAAATGGTATTCCACCGGGTCTTCAATGGTGATGATTTTGCGTCCCACGGAGTCCATCGTGTTTACCGAGGCGTACTGCGTGGTCGTTTTACCGGAACCGGTCGGACCGCTTATCAGTATCATGCCAAAAGGCGTCTTCAGCATCCTCATGTATTGTTCCAGCGTTCCCGGCAGGAAACCGATTTCCGGCAATGGCATGAAGGCAAAGGTCTTGTCAAGTATTCTCATCACCACCATTTCACCGTATATCGTGTTGGAAGTGGCCACGCGGATATCCACCTCGCGGTCACCCATATCAAAGGTAATCTGGCCGTCCTGAGGGCGGCGGCGCTCGGCGATGTTCAACGAGGCCATGATTTTCACACGGGAAAGCAGCGGCGCATGCACGCTGAGCGGCAGGGCCATTACTTCAGTCAGAATGCCGTCAATCCGGTATCTCACGCGCAACCTGTCTTCCTGCGGTTCGACATGCACATCCGAGGCCCGGTCCCGTACTGCCTGCTTTATCAGCAGGTCAATGGCGCGCACCACCGGGGCTTGCGCGATTGCTTCCGGCGAAACCCGTGCCTCTCTCAGTCCGGCACTGCCGCGGTACCGCGTGGGAATCTGACTCAGCTGCTCCTCAAGCTCGCCACCCATGCGGTAGTTGAGGTCGGTCATTTCCTGAATGTCCTGAGCCGTGCCGATTACCGGCTCAATTCTTTTCTTGGTTATCGCGGCCAGGTCTTCAATCGCCTCAATGTCCTTGGGGTCTTCCATGGCGACCACAATGGCCCCGTCTTTCTCCTCCACCGGGATTACGCCATATTTCCTGGCTACAGATTCAGGGAGCAATTTCACCGCATCGGCCTTTATGCCTTCTCTTCTCAGGTTGATGAATGGTATTCCCAGCTGCAGGCTGATAAAAAAGGCCAGTTGCTGCTGGGTGACCATTCGCTGCTGCAGCAGGACGTGTTCTATCTGGTCGCCCGTCTTTTGCTGCAGTTCCTGGACGCGCTGTAATTGTTCGTCGTTGATGATTCCAGCTTCTACCAGAATATTTAAGATGTCTTTCTTTACGCTTTTCGTCGGTACTTCCATTTCAGTTCCCCCAGACTAACCCGGAACTGAGACCCGGATTTCTCTCCACCCGACGTGCCTATGACAGCACGATTATTTATCCTTCAGCGAGATGTTAATTTGCCGTACTCCCTTTCTATCCCTCGCGTGACCGCTCCCTGCAGTTCGTTCAGGCACAACATTCGCTTCAGGCAACTTGGCAGCGAGCACAGGAATCAACGGGATCGGTTTATCCAGCACTACGGTTATGGTGCTTCCCCTGTTCCAGGAACCTGCGGTACGGATAAATTTTATTTCAGGTGAGGTCTGCAGGTAGCTATACAATTTGGATACCATTGTCGGTTCAACCGGCATCCGGATGTTTAACTCAACCTCGCCGGTGTACAGCACCTGGCTTTCCTCCTCGGTCACAATTATCTCAGGCCCCTTCTTTGGCGCTTTCTGTTCTTGCTTGCCGGCCTTTTCTGGCTCCCCTTTTTCGGCCACAGGCTCCACAGCCGCGGGTTCCTCATCCTGCGATGCCGTTTCTTCAGCCGCCTGCTCCACAACCCCCTCCTGAAGCTGAACCGGCTCTTCCTCTTCCACGGCAACCGCCTCTTCCTCTTCCACGACAACCGCTTCTTCCACCTCTGCTACGGCATAGGCCGGCATCTTGCCTCCTTTTATCTTTTCCGCCTCTTTTTTGGCTTCAGCAATAATCCTCTCTGCCTCTTGCCGGGCTTCTGCCACCACCTGCGTTTTCACATTATCAACAATCTGCTCGGCACTGTTAATTGCCGCCTTGATAATAGAACGGGCTGAAGCCGAAGACGAAGCGCTTCGCTCCACCACAAGATCGTTCACCAGTTCCACCTGCCGTTCCCCATCGACCTTATCTTCAACAACCTCAGCCCCCTGACTTTCTTCCGGTGGCCTGCTTCCTGTCTCCTTTGCCTCGCGCTTCCGCCCGCGCAATTTAAACATGAGGTACCATCCCTCCGTTGTTTCCCAGGCTATTCCAAATTGATTTACATAAACAATATTAATTTTCCAAACGTAAAATGTCAAGTAAGTCGGGTGCAGGTCGTCGGCTGGTAACTGTCAATACTATCTTCACAGGGTATGGTACCGTCTGTCCGTATAACTATTCCCATATTAACTGATTGAGGTTAAATATCCATTAAAATCCCGTTACAGATTTGTTAAAATATGCTATTCGGCCATATATCTGTAACACTGAGACAGGTACTCGTAAAAACAGGTCCCGGTTCCCATTTGAAAAGATAGTGCTTTTGGGTTATAAATATAAGAGTATTTTGTCAATGTGATGTAAAGAAAGGGGTAAACTTGGCCAAGAAGAAACGTGATAAACCACAGCGCATCTTAACGCCGCATCAGATTTCACACTGGGAGCAGCAGAAAAAACGACAGCGCCTAATTCTGATGACGGGCATCTTTGTCATCGTTGCGGCACTCGCTATTGTGATCGTTGGCTGGTATCTCGGCCAGTTTAAACCGTTACGCGAGACGGTCATCAAGGTTAATGACACTGAGTTCACCATGGATTATTACGTAGAGATGCTAAAAATTGAAGGCTCTTATCATCAAGTACCAGACGTTTCATATGTTGCCGATAGCGTACTGCAAAATATACCGCGTAATGAACTCACCAGACAGGGTGCCCTGGAACTTGGCATCAGTGTTACCGATGAAGAAGTGAAAAATGTACTTAAAGAAAACGACCTGCCGGATAAAGAGGTCTATCGTGACCTGGTCAGACACCAGTTATTGATAGAGCGTTTGCTGGATGTGCATTTCGACCCGCAGGTGCCACTGTTTGCCGAACAGAGGCAGGTTATGGCCATGATGCTGGAGAACGAGCCACAGGCTCTGGACGTCAGGAGCAAGCTGGTAAGCGGTGATGACTTTAGCGAGCTGGCGGAAGAGATGAGCCTGGAACCGCTTTCCAGAAGTAAAGGTGGGGACTTTGGCTGGGTGCCCAGGACTATTTTGCTGGAAATGCTGCCAGTCTCAATTGTCGACGTTATATTCGACCATGAAGTGGGTGAATTGAGCCGGCCAATTTATGATGAGGAGACAGAAAAATTCGTCGGCTACTGGCTGGTAGAGGTTCTGGAAAGAGACGAAGATGAAGAAGAAGCGCACATACAGATAATGCTGCTGGGCAGCGAAGAGGAAGCGTTGAACGTTAGAAGTCAACTGGAAGCTGGCGCGGAGTGGGGTTCCCTGGCCGTGGAGCGTTCCCAGGTGAAAGGCGTCAAGGAAAATAAAGGGGAATGGCTGGTATCACCGGGCGAGATGAACCCACTGGTTGACGTGTATGCCTTTGACCCGGATACAGAAATAGGAGCCATAAGTGAGCCAATCCGCGACGAGAATATAACCACCAAAGGAGGCTACTGGCTGATAAAGATTCCTGACGAAGATACCAACCGTCGCATTGATACGGCATACCGGGACTACCTGAAAAGCAAAGCCCTGGATGAGTGGGTGGCTTCAGTTGTAGACGAAGAGGACAATGAAATCGTAAACTACCTTGATGCGGAGAAAAAATCCTGGGCGATTGAACAGGCAGCGAGAGGCTAGAACCAGCAGCGAGGTATGAGGTGGAATGAAAAAGAAAAGCATTGGCATCGGTATGATGGGGCTGGGAATAATTGGCGGGCAGGTAGCCAAGGTCCTGACGGAAAAAGCTGACATGCTCGCCGAGCAGGCCGGTTGTTCCCTGTCCCTGCGCAAGATAAAAGTGCTGCCCGTCGACCTCGAGAGGCCACTGGCTCAAGAACTGCCCGCAGACCTGCTAACCACAGATGTCGACGCGTTTTTCAACGAGCCCGGAATCGATATTATTATTGAGGCAATCGGTGGCGAAAACCCGGCCCGCGAGTACCTGGAACGCGCCATCACCAGCGGCCGGTACGTGGTAACGTCAAATAAGGAAGCCATTGCCAAGCACGGCGCCGAATTGCAGGCCCTGGCCCAGCAGCATGGAGTCGGACTGCGCTATGAGGCCAGTGTTGGCGGCGGCATCCCTCTGATTGCGCCGTTCAAGTACGACCTGGTGGCCAATGATATAACCGGTATCTACGCCATCATCAACGGGACAACCAATTACATTCTCACCCGCATGGCGCGTGAGGGCATCGATTTCCCGGTAGCGTTGAAGAGCGCCCAGGACCTGGGTTATGCCGAGGCCAATCCCGTCAATGATATCGAGGGCATCGACGCCAATTACAAGCTGGCCATCATAGCCTCGCTGGCTTTTCAGGCCGTGGTCAAGCCGGAGGACATTTATCGGGAAGGTATTTCCCGCATTGGCAGTCGGGATTTCCGCTACGCGCGGGAACTAGGCTTTGCCATCAAACTCCTCGCCATCGCCAAACGCGTTGGTAACTCGATTGAAGCACGGGTACACCCGGTCCTCATCCCGGAGGACTCCCTTCTAGCCAAGGTCGATGGCGTCTACAACGGCATCCTGGTGGAAGGCGACCTTATCGGCAAGGTGCTGTTCTACGGGCAGGGCGCCGGTCCGCTGGCCACCAGCAGCGCCGTGGTCGCCGACGTTGTGGCCTCGGCGCAGGATATCACCTTTAACGTGGGCAACCGGCTGAAGTGGAAACCGGATTCAGGAAAACGGCTCAAGCCCATGGACGAGATTGAAACCCAGTACTACCTCCGGATGAGCTGTGCCGACCGTCCCGGTGTGCTGGCACAGATTTCCAAGATACTGGGTGATAACATGATAAGCATCGCCTCGGCAATTCAGAAGGAAACCGACGACGTTGCCCAGACCGCGGAAATCGTCCTGACGACCCACCCAGCTTCAGAAAAAGCGATGCGCCAGGCTTTGTATCAAATTGAACAGCTCGAGGTGCTCAAGGAAATAAGTAACTTCATCCGCGTGGAACACATTTAAGCAGTAATCAAATCAGGGGTTCAGTCCGATGGTGAAAACAGGCGTCCTCAACAAATACAAAGACTTCCTCCCCATCACTCCCAAAACGCCGCTCTTTTCTATGGGAGAGGGAGACACCCCACTGGTCAAATGCGACCAGCTGGCGAGGGAAATCGGCTGCGGGGAGCTCTACCTCAAACTGGAAGGGTGCAATCCCACCGGTTCCTTCAAGGACCGGGGCATGGTCGTGGCCGTGGCCAAGGCGCTGGAAGAGAAGAGCCAGACCATCATGTGCGCCTCCACCGGCAATACCAGCGCCTCCGCTGCCGCCTACGCTGCCTACTGCGACCTTACCTCGATTATCGTTGTCCCGGAGGGGAAAATCGCACTCGGCAAGCTGGCGCAGGCGATTGTCTACGGCGCCAAAATCCTGACCATAGACGGCAACTTCGACCAGGCACTGCAGATTGTCCGCGCGCTTACTGAGAAGCATCCGGTCACCCTGGTGAACTCGTTGAACCCGTACCGAATCGAAGGGCAGAAGACGGCTTCTTTTGAAATCATTGATGTACTGGGCGATGCCCCTGACTACCTGTTCATTCCCGTAGGCAATGCCGGTAACATCACGGCCTACTGGAAGGGTTTTAAGGAATACCATGAACTGGGGAAGGCGAGCCAAAAACCGGCGATGATGGGCTTCCAGGCGGAAGGTGCCGCACCCATCGTTCACGGCCACCCGATTGAGAAGCCGGAAACGGTGGCCACGGCGATACGCATTGGCAACCCGGCGAGCTGGCAAAAGGCGACGGCGGCGCGTGATGAATCCGGCGGTCTGATTGACATGGTCAGCGATGCCGAAATCATGGCCGCGCAAAAACTCCTCGCCACCAGGGCCGGCGTTTTTGGCGAGCCGGCATCGGCGGCTTCCGTGGCCGGACTGGTCAAGCTTTCCCGGCAGGGATGGGATTTCTCAAAGAAAAGGATCGCCTGCGTGATTACGGGCACCGGCTTGAAGGATACCGATGCCGCTTTGAAAGACGCCCCACCCTTCCTCAAGTCGCCGGCCGATATTACGGAGGTGGAGAAGGCACTGGGCTGGGGATAACACTTCAGGAGGCGATGATGTTTGACGAGGCCAAAATCAGAAACGCGATAAATGATATTATCGAAGCCATCGGGGAGGACCCGAAGCGCGAGGGCCTGGTGGGCACGCCGGAACGCGTGGCCGAGATGTACGCCGAGTTATTCGGCGGTATGAAACTGGACCCGGGAGAGGAGCTGAAGGTCGGCTTTGAACTCGGCTACCACGAGATGGTGGTGCTGCGGGATATCCCTTTTTACTCCATGTGCGAGCACCATCTCCTGCCCTTCTACGGCGTGGCTCACATCGGCTACATCCCCAGTGAAGAGGGAAGAATCGTTGGCATCAGCAAACTGGCCCGCGTGGTTGAAATCATCTCCAAGCGACCCCAGCTTCAGGAGAGGATGACCACCGAGATTGCCGATACCATCATGGATGCCATCAAGCCGGAAGGAGTGGCGGTGGTTCTTCAGGCGGAGCACCTGTGCATGATTATGCGCGGCATCAAGAAACCGGGCAGTAACGTAATTACCTCCGCAATCAGGGGTATTTTCAAGCGAAAGGCCGCCAGCCGGGCTGAATTCTTCGCCATAATCCAGGGGAAGTAGGGCTTCTTTGCTTTAGATATCCAGATTTGCGTCCCTGGCGTGTGCCTGGATAAACGCTTTACGGGGCGGGACTTCACTGCCCATCAGCACATGGAAAATATGGTCGGCTTTGGCGGCATCTTCCACGCTCACCGAAAGCAGGGTGCGGGTGTCGGGGTTCATCGTCGTTTCCCATAGCTGCTCGGGGGTCATCTCGCCCAGACCTTTATAGCGCTGTACCTCAACCTTTCTGGCGCCCTTCAGCTCTTTCATCAAGTCTTCCTTCTGCTGCTCCGAATAGACCCAGTGCTGGTTGCTGGCCGCCTTTAAACGGTAGAGTGGCGGCTGGGCAATGTAGAGGTAGCCATTGCTGAGAAGGCCGGGCATGTGGCGGAAGAAGAAGGTCAGCAGCAGAGTGCGTATGTGTGAGCCGTCCACATCTGCATCCGTCATCAGGATAACGCAGTGGTAGCGGAGCCTGGCAGCGTCAAAGTCATCATCGATGCCGGCACCCAGGGCGGTGATGAGAATTCGAATCTCCTCACTGGCGAGCATCTTGTCCGGCGGTGCCTTTTCCACATTCAAAATCTTACCGCGCAGCGGCAGTATCGCCTGAAACCGACGGTTCCGGCCCTGCTTGGCCGAGCCACCGGCGGAGTCGCCCTCCACCAGATATAGCTCACAGTGCGCGGGGTCTTTTTCCGAGCAGTCCGCCAGTTTTCCGGGCAGCGTGCCAGTATCAAGGCTGCTCTTCCTGATGATTAAATCGCGGGCTTTGCGGGCGGCCTCTCTTGCCTTGGCGGAGGTCAGGCACTTGTCAATGATTCTTTTCGCTTCGTCAGGGTGCTCTTCCAGGTAACTGGAAAGCCCCTCCCCCACCACGCTCTCCACATGGCTCTTGACTTCGATGTTACCCAGTTTGCCCTTGGTCTGGCCTTCAAACTGTGGTTCGCGGATTTTGACGCTGATAATGGCGGTCAGCCCCTCCCGGACATCCTCGCCGGTAAGGTTCGGCTCATCATCTTTGACCAGTTTATTTTTATGGGTATAGTCGTTCAGCACCCGGGTCAGCGCCGAGCGAAAGCCGGTGAGGTGGGTGCCTCCGTCAACGGTATTGACGCAGTTGGCAAAGCTGAAAACAGACTCGGCAAAGCCGTCATTGTACTGGAGCGCCGCCTCGGCAATGGTGCCGTTTACCTCCTTGGCAATGTATATCGGGTGGAGGTGGCGGACCGTACGGCCCCGGTTCAGGTGGCGGACGAAGCTGGTGATGCCGCCCTCAAAGTAAAAGGTCTGCTCGCGGTCTCCCTTTTCGTCTCTGAGGCTGATTTCCAGGCCTTTATTAAGGTAGGCCATCTCGCGAATTCGCTCGCTGAGGATGTCAAAATCATATGTGGCCTCCCCGAAAATCTCTTCATCGGCGTAAAAAGTGATGGTGGTGCCGGTATCATCGGCTTTGCCAATTTCTGTGAGCGGCCCCTGCGGTATGCCCTGGCGGTACTCCTGCCGGTACTCCTTGCCGTCGCGCCGCACGTCACAGCAGACATAGGCAGAGAGGGCATTGACCACCGAAGCCCCCACCCCATGCAGACCCCCGGAAACCTGATAGATACGACCGCCGAACTTGGCGCCGGCGTGCAGGACGGTCATCACCGTCTCCAGAGCGGAAACACCGGTGGTGGGGTGGATATCTACCGGTATGCCTCTCCCGTTGTCCACGACAGTAACGCCACCGTCTTCCCTGAGGGTGACCACGATTTTGTCGCAGCAGCCGGCCATAGCCTCGTCAATGCTGTTGTAGGTGATTTCATAGACAAGATGATGCAGGCCGCGCTGGTCAGTGCTGCCAATGTACATGCCGGGGCGGCGGCGCACTGCCTCCCTTCCCCCAAGTACCTGAATATCCTGAGCAGTGTACTCGTTATTCTGGTTATCCGGCGTCCCAGCTGAGGCTGGTTTCTTCCTGGCCATTCCTGATTATTTCTCCTTACGATGAGGAAAAGAAAAAAGCAAGCTCGTCAATATCAGAGCTTGCCCTTAACATGTAGAAAAATCTTGCATTTATGCACGATTAAGTATAGCACAAATCAGCCTCGAAGTAAAGGCGGAAATGGCGGTAAATTTTTACCTGAAAAAGACTGAAAATGTATTGAACAAAACTTCGCGTTGTGTTATATTTAACCAGGATAAAACCTTTAAACCGGCCCGGTGAGGCTGGCAAGGAAAAAACAGAGGTACATCTAACGCTGACCTCTTGCCAGCCCCGGCAAGGGGTTATTTTTATGGCCAAGAAAACCGTCATGACCCAGGACGACATCCGGCGCACCCTGGCGCGCATTGCCCATGAAATCATCGAGCAGAACAAGTCCATGGACCACCTGATACTGGTGGGGATGCGGACGCGGGGGGTTCCTCTGGCCAGGCGGCTCGCGGCCAATATCCAGAAGTTCGAAAATATGGCTGTCCCCGTCGGTGCCCTCGACTTCAGCCTCTATCGCGATGATATTTCCCACCTCGACAAACAGCCCGTCGTCCAGCATACCGACATCCCGACGAGTGTCGACGGCAAATCAATCGTGCTCGTCGATGACGTGCTGTACACCGGGCGCAGCACCCGGGCGGCTATGGACGCGCTTATTGACCTCGGCCGACCGCGCCAGATTCAACTGGCGGTGCTCATTGACCGCGGTCACCGGGAAATGCCCATCCGCCCCGACTACGTCGGCAAGAACATACCGAGCGCCCGCCATGAGGAGATACAGGTTCAGCTCGTGGAGACTGATGGCGCGGATGAAGTGGCTATTGTCCGCCACGAGTCAAACACGAATAATAACCAATTGCACCCGGTGAATACCGGAAAAAGGAGTGGCCATGACACTGGCAAATAGAAGTCTGGTTACCATTGATGACCTTTCCTACGGAGAAATCGAAGCGCTCTTTAACCTGACGGACGACATGTCCGGGGCTATGGATGAGCAGTACGGGCTGTGCCGGGGCAAGGTTATGGCCAGCCTCTTTTTTGAGCCAAGCACCCGGACGCGTCTCTCCTTTGAGACAGCGATGCACCGCCTCGGGGGGAGCGTCATCACCGCCGCCGATGTCGGGGCTACTTCGCTGGCCAAAGGCGAAAGCATTGCCGATATGGCCAAAGTGGTCGGGAGCTATGTAGACATGATTGTCATCCGCCACCCCTGGGAAGGGGCGGCGAAGGTGGTTGCTGACTACTCCGGCGTGCCGATAATCAATGCCGGTGATGGCGGTCACCAGCACCCCACCCAGACACTGTGCGACCTCTACACCATCAAAAAGGAGAAGAAGACCCTCCAGGGGCTGAAAATAGGGCTGTGGGGAGATTTGAAGTACGGGCGGACGATACATTCCCTTATTTTCGCCCTCGCCAAGTTCGGGGCCAATATACTGTTCTACCCAACGCCGGGGCTGGAGGTGCCGGAGCACGTCCTGGAAAAACTGACCATGGAGTACGGTGGTGAACTTAAAAAGTTTGCTGCTCTTGACGCGACGGCGAAAGAAAGGCTGTTCTCCCTTGACACCATCTACCTGACACCCAGCAGCCCGCACCAGCTGGCCATGATGGCCGACGTGAATATCCAGGTGGAATTGAAGACAGGGATTGATGCCCTTTATGTTACCAGGCCACAGAAGGAGCGGTTTTCCGCCGCCGAGAAAGACCAGGAGTCAAAAGATAGATACCCCGTCGTGGACAAGAAGCTGCTCAGGGGCAAGGAGTTTAAAAAGACGCTGGTGATGCACCCGTTGCCCCGCGTCGATGAGCTGGCCCGGGAGCTTGACGCCGACCCGAGAAGCATGTACTTCAAGCAGGCGGCGCGCGGGGTACCGGTGCGTATGGCGCTTATCGCTCTTCTGCTGGGGGTAAAAGATGCCATCATTCCACAGGAAAAAGCGCCGCCGACATCATATCCCGTTTACCAGCACGATTACGGCCCGAGGTGCCCCAACCCGCGCTGCGTCTCGGTGCAGGACACGGAAATAAAATACCTCAAGCCCGAATATAAAATCGTCAACAGCAAACCGCTTACCCTGCGCTGCATCTACTGCGAACATGGTTTTGAACCGGAATACGTTGCCAGCTCCGACTGGCATGAGGGTAAAACGGCAACCAAAAAGTACCACAGCGCGACCAGCCACTGGGCAAAGAAGATCAGGCCCGAGAACCTGCTTGTCTTCCGCTCGAATGAAGACGCGGAAACCCTTGGTTTCAAACCGAGCCAGTACGTTAAGATACGACGTAAAAGAAAGGGCACACAGAAATGAAATCGCTGCTGATTAAAGATGGCCGGATTATCGACCCGGGCCAGAGTATAGACGAGCGGGGCAGCCTGCTGCTCAGCGAGGGCAAAATCGCCTGGCGGGGAGCAATCCCACCCCAGGCCGATTATGACATCCTGTATGCGGAAGGCATGGTGGTCTGCCCGGGGTTCATTGACCTCCACTGCCACCTCAGGCAACCTGGTTTTGAGGAAAAGGAGACCATTGCCACCGGCACCCGGGCGGCGGCGCGGGGAGGCTTTACCACCGTTTGCGCCATGCCCAACACCAGCCCGCCGCTGGACACCGTTGAAACGGTGGCACACTTAAAAGCGGAGGCAGAGAAATCGGGGGTTATCCGCGTGCTGCCCATCGGCTGCGTCACCAGAGGCAGGAAGGGAGAGGAGCTGGCTGACATGGCAGAACTGGCGGAGGCAGGCGTTATCGGCTTCAGCGACGATGGCAGCCCGGTGAAAAACCCCGACATTATGCGCCAGGCACTTGAGAAAAGCCGGGAGCTCGGCCTGCCGGTCATTGACCACTGCGAGGAGCCTTCACTCATCGAGGGCGGGCAGATGAACGAGGGAGAGCTTGCCCAACGGCTCGGCCTGCGTGGCATCCCGCCAACTTCAGAGGAGATTATGGTGTCGCGGGACATCATGCTGGCCAGAATGACCGGAGGACACGTGCACATCGCCCACGTCAGCACCACAGGCGCGGCGGCCCTCATTCGGGACGGCAAAAGGCAGGGGGTAAAGGTAACCGCCGAGGTGACCCCCCACCACCTCACCCTCACCGAGGAGGAGTGCAACGGCTACAACACTACCGCCAAAGTGAGCCCGCCGCTGCGCACGAGACGGGATAACCAGTCGCTGATTAAAGGTCTGAAAGACGGCACCATAGATATCATCGCCACCGACCATGCCCCGCATGCCCGCTCCGACAAGGAGTGCGATTTCACCAAGGCGGCCTGCGGCATCAGCAACTTTGAGACCGCCCTGGGCAGCCTGTTGAGCCCGGTGCACAGCGGGCAGATAACGCTGAACCTGCTCATCGCCAGGCTCACCTTTGAACCAGCGAAGCTTTTAAAAGACGACTCACTCGGGACGCTCAAAGTCGGCGCGCCCGCGGACATCACCATCTTTGACCCCTATAAAGAGTGGTCGGTTGACCCGGAAGCCTTTGCCTCCAAGGGCAAAAATACCCCCCTCGCCGGCCGCGTGCTGAAGGGCAGGGCGATGGCCACCATCTACGGAGGGAAGCTGGTCTATAAGAACGACGCGGTCACCGCAATAATCGAGGCGCTAAGCTGAATGAATAAAAAAACGTTGCTGGTGCTGGCCGACGGCTCGGTGTATGAAGGCCTTTCCTTCGGTGCCGAGGTTAATGCCTACGGCGAGGTGGTCTTCAACACCAGCATGATTGGCTACCAGGAGATGTTAACAGACCCCTCCTACGCCGGGCAGATTGTGATGCCCACTTACCCCTTAATCGGCAACTACGGCACCAGCCCGCATGACGCTGAATCGAACCGGGTTCAGGTCAGGGGCTTTGTGGTCAGGGAGGAGTGCCAGCAGCCCAACCATTACCTGAGCCAGCAGACCATCCACGACTATTTGCTGGAAAATCATATCCCCGGCCTCCACGGCATTGACACGCGGTCGCTCACCCGCAAGCTGCGCTCGTACGGGGTGATGATGGGCTACCTCACCAGCGAGAAGTCGCCGGAAGAAGCTCTGGCGGCACTGAAAAAGCTGCCCGACTACGGCAGCGTCGACTTCGTGCGGAAGGTAACCACCCCCCACGCCTACCACTGGGAACCGCAACCCGATGACGGTAATCTGCCCCACATCGTCGTGCTGGACTGCGGGCTGAAGTTCAACATATTGCGGCTCTTGAAGAAGCAGGGCTGCCGCATCACCGCCGTGCCCTGCTCCACCTCCGCCGACGATATTTTAAACTTGAACCCCGACGGCATTTTGCTGTCCCCCGGCCCCGGCGACCCCGAGCTTCTGGACTACCTGGTTGATACGGTGAAGG
>JADHXF010000039.1 GCA_016783105.1 Dehalococcoidales bacterium
AACCGTCACGTCATAAAGTGGAATACCTGAGCCGCTATCCTCGATGGCTTTTCGCGCCATGTGTACCAGTCCGGAGCAGCAGGGCACCTCCATGTGTACCACGGTGATGCTCCTGGGTTCTGCCTGCTGCAGGATGGCGATGAGTTTATTCAGGTGGGCGCCGAAGTCGTCGAGCTTGGGGCAGGCTACCAGCAGGGCGCGGTTTTGCAGGAACTCCCGGTGAAAGTCGGCGTAGGCAAAGGGAACGCAGTCGGCGGCCAGGAGGATATCGGCACCCTTCAGAAACGGGGCTGAAGGCGGCACCAGGGTCAGCTGCACCGGCCAGTGGGTGAGAGTTGACATAACGGCACCAGCGGTTTCTGATGCCGGTAGCTCTGACGTTTGCCGCTGAAACCGGGCGACGCTAGCCGAAGGGCAACCGCAGGGAAGTTCCTGTTCCTGTGGTCCAGAGTGCAGATGATGGGCCACCGCCTCCTCATCGAATTCCTCAGCGGCACGCTCTTCAATGGTGAGCGCTCCCTGCGGGCATTCTCCCAGACAGGCGCCAAGCCCGTCGCAGTACTGCTCGCTCACCAGCTTTGCCTTCCCGTTCACTATCTGCAGGGCCCCCTCGGCACAGGAGGGAACGCAGAGACCGCAGCCATTGCACTTCTCTTCATCAATCCTGATCATTTTCCTGAGATGTTCGCGATTCATGCTCATTTCTCCTTTGCTGTTTGCTCCTCGTCTTTAAGTTCCTTCCATCTTTCCTCGCCAAGGCACTGTCGAGCGGCGGCGCACCAGTCAATGCAGGAAGGGGTTTTTTCCTTGTACACGTACTGGCCGCACTTCTGGCATTTCACCCGCATTTCATCGGAGAAAATTTCCACCTCGGCGCCGCAACCCGGGCATTTGTGGAGGGAAATCCTCAGATTGCGCAAATCCTGACCCGGACACCTTATCACCAAAAACACCCCCTCTGTTCGATGGAATTACTTATTTCATGATATCTTTATAATATCTCGTTGACTATGATTTACATCACATAAGTGGCCGGGCAGTGCAGTTTATTAGAAATTGATTTGATGGTGGATAATCGTGTCTTCAGATGGTTGGCGGGCCTTCGGCCAGTGTCCTGAGCTTGGCCTCGTCAACGATAATGAGCTGGCCGCGAACGGTGTTGATAATTCCTCTTTCCTTCAACTGGCTGGTAAGCCGGATAGCGGTCTCCGTGGTCATGCCGGCCATATCGGCCAGCTCCTGGCGGGTAAAGGGAAGGGTGTGGCCCATCCGGGAAGCAAGCATCAGCAGGATGCGGGCCAGCCGTTGCTGGACTCTCTCTCCGGCAAGGTCCTTGAGTCGACCCTGGGCATCGCGGAGGCGACCGCCGAGAACGCTGATAATACGCACTGCCACCTGCGGGTGGGTGGCGAGGAAATCAAGGAAATGCCGCCTTCTTATGCCCAGTACATTGGTGGCAGAAATCGCCTGGGCGGAGGCGGGATAAGGTTTACCTTCAAAAACGGCTACCTCGCCGAATATCCCCCCCGACTCAAAGAAGGCGATGATGAATTCTTTGCCCGAAGACGAGTGCTTGACCACCTTTATCCTTCCCTCAGCGATCACGTAGAAGTAATCGGGCTCGTCACCTTCCCAGAAGATGAATTCATCAGGCTGGAAGCTGTGCTCGAACGTCAGCTCGGCCAACCCGGAAAGCTCATCCTCGTTCAGGCTGGAGAAAATCAGGGAATTCTTTAAAATTTCAGATTTCTCAGCCGGTAACAAAACTTATCCCCCTTAAATTGCGCCTGTGCTGATATTTCTACCTGGAAATAGCACTTTTACCGGCAATTTCCTGCTTCAGGCACCATTTGCGGACCGCGTCAACGATTTCCTCGGTATCGTCGCAGACGCGGAGCAGGTGCAGGTCTTCTGCGGAAATGAAATTTCTGTCCAGCGTATAATTCTTCAGCCAGTCCAGGAAACCTTTCCAGTAACCACTGTCGTATAACAGCACCGGAAATGGCCTTATCTTGTGGGTCTGCATGAGGGTCAGCACTTCGGAGAGCTCATCAAGTGTCCCGAGCCCGCCGGGCATGATGATGAAGGCGGTGGCGTATTTCACCAGCAGCACCTTGCGGACAAAGAAATGGCGCAGTGAAAGAGAGATATTGGAGTAAGTATTGGGCCTCTGTTCTTCCGGCAGCTCAATATTGACGCCCACTGATTTGACACCGGCCCTGGAAGCACCTTTGTTGGCGGCTTCCATCAGGCCGGGTCCGCCGCCGGTGATTATGGAGAATCCCGCCTTGCCCAGGCGGTGGGCGATTTCCTCCGTTTTCTGGTAAAGCTCGTCCTCTGGCTTCACCCTGGCTGAGCCGTAAATGGAAACGGCTGGCTCTACGCCGGAGAGCCGGTCGAAACCCTCCACCAGCTCGCCGATGATGCGGAACATGCGCCATGAATCTTCTTTGGCCAGTTCATTGATTTCATATTCCTGTGGCATGGTTGCCTCCCTGTCTCAGTTATTATCAGTTAAATATTGCTGTCGGTATTAAAGGCGGATACCAGGAAACGGGCGATTTTACGGCGGATGAGCGGATACCAGAGCCAGAAAGTGGTGTGTGTTCCCGGGAACCAGTTCAGGGCCGGCTTGCCGGAAGCCTCCCAGAGGTCAAGCGTGGCCTCTTTTGGTATGTATTCGTCCCAGAGGGCGTTGAGCATCAGCACAGGGCGCTCCTGCAGGCAGTGGCCGTAGGTCATCGGGTCAATCAGAAAGCCATCGCTGGGGGGTGCGACATCTTTCTCATAACCCTTCTCGGCGACCTCGCTCAGATATTGACGGTAGACCTGCTGGTCATGGTTGTACTCTTCTTCGGTCACCTGGTAGCCCTTCCTCATGGAGTGCTTGCGACTGAAGCGCCCTATCTTCTGCGAGTTACCGCCGGCGATGAGGAAAGCCCCTGCTTTGATGCGGTCGTCTATGCCCATGGTGATGGCCGAGATGAAGCCACCGAAGCTTATGCCGATTATCCCCACCTTTTCGGTGTCTATTTCGGTACGACTTTTTGCCCAGTCGATTGCCTGGCGTACGTCGGTTATAGAAATGACGTAGTGCTCAAACCACTCGTCGGGGGTGAGAGAGGGGTAGCGTGATTTCACCTCCTCCGCCATCCGCTGCGAGTGAAAGACCGAATAAAGGACAAAGCAGGCCATGCCTTTCTTGACCAGAGACCGGGCCAGCATCTTGCAGGGAATGAGGAGCTGGTCACCGATGCCGTGGAACAGGATTACCAGCGGGGCACCGATGGCATTCGGCGGCCGGAAATACTCAGCCAGGACAGTATTGTTCTTTTCATAGCGCGTCGGGTGAGCGGTGGGGTAGCGAACGACATAATGCGACCACTCACGGTGCGTTTGCCCCAGCTTCATATGGGCGGACAGCCCATCGCTTGAGTAATGGAATGGATTCATAGCTCACATTAAAAACAGTTCTTATTTATCGGCCGGTCCACTTTGGTATTTCAAACAGGATTGACCGTTTGCCGGTTACCAATAACTGCTCAATGATCCGAAATCTGGAAGCGATGACCTGTAGCAGACTCTGGGTTATCTCATAGCCGATGTGCGGGTGGAGTCTAAACAGATTTCGAATGTCACTGCCGCCAATAACCAGGACCTGAACCGGTGCCTTGGCAATGGCCGTCAGGCTGAAGATATGCGGTGGCACCAGGGCTGGCCAGCCAAAGATGCTGCCCTTGCCGATGATTGTTATCAGTGTCGGTTCCGGTAGCTTGGATGGGCGTGTGCATGCTCCTGCCAGCAGGTCAACCTTTCCTTCAATGAGTACGTACAGATGCTCGGCGGTCTGACCGGCATGGAAAATTGCCTCCTCGGGTTGGTACGTCTTCTCCTGGCAGGACGGCAGGTCGACGATTTTCTTCAGGTCGGAGTTGTCCAGCCCGAGAAATATCTCGCATCGTTTCAGGAATTCAATGGCACTCACCGCGGCTCGCTCCAGTTCCTTTAAACTTAATTCTAATCGGAATGACCAGACAGGTCAACTGATACCGGCTAACATTAAGGTTGATGGTGCGGTGCGTGGGCTTTCATATCGTCGCTATTGACATTTATTCGTACTATTTGTATCTTAATATCTAGTGGTTTTGCATCAATTATTTTCTGCTGCCAGCCGGTTACCGGAGCATTATCGTCTTTTCTGTTTTTCCCCGCAGCAAGAATAGTTTTCCACCATCAAGGTTGTTCGGTGGTGGCGTGCTGCCATATACGGTCAAGATGAAATTGGCAATCTGAATCTGGTGATATCCGGCTGGGATGCGAAACGGTTACGCCGGCGAACAATGATTGAACGGGGGACCTTATCAGGAAATGGGCATTGTTGAACTGATAAAACAGGGTAAATTTGTGGTAACCGCAGAGATTGGCCCGCCCAAAGGCGTTGACATTCAGGAGATGCTGGAAACGGCCGAAGTGATGCGCGGGAGAGTGGATGCCATCAACGCCACCGATCAGCAGAGCTCGGCGATGAGGCTGGGCTCACTGGCCACCTGCTGCCTTCTGAAACAGAAGGGTCTGGAGCCAGTCTTTCAGGTAACCTGCCGGGACCGAAATCGCATTGCCCTGCAGTCTGATCTGCTCAGTGCCTTTGTTCTGGGCATTGAAAATGTGCTCTGCCTGACCGGTGACCACGTTTCTCTCGGCGACCACCCTCAGGCCAAGCCCGTCTTTGACCTTGATTCAGTCTCTCTCCTTAAGGCGGCAAAAGAGCTGGAACAGGGGAAAGACCTGGCGGAGAAAGAGCTCGTGGGGTCGCCAAAGTTCTGTCTCGGGGCGGTAGTTTCACCGGCCTCCGAACCGGTAGAGCCGCAAATCATCAAGATGGAGAAGAAAGTGAAGGCCGGAGCGGAGTTCATCCAGACGCAGGCGGTCTATGAGCCGAAAAAATTTGAGGAGTTTATGAAAGCAACCGCCCATCTCAAAGTGCCGGTGATGGTGGGCATCGTGCTTCTGAAATCCGCCGGTATGGCGCGGTTTATGAACAAGAATGTTGCCGGGGTGCACGTGCCCGACAATCTGATTGAGGAGATGGATGGGGCTGAGGACCGGGCCAAAAAGAGCATTGAGATTGCGGCCCGCCTTATCAAAGAGATGAAGTCAATGTGCCAGGGCGTACACATCATGGCCATCGGCTGGGAGAGAAAAGTCCCGGAAGTGCTGGATGCTGCCGGACTCTGATGACGACACTGATTATTGAACATGAACCAATGATAGACCTTGTCACTCGCTGGTTAGCAATATAGAATAGGCTGGGAGGTGTATCATGACCACTGAGTCAGGTGGTTGTGCCGTACCCAGAGAAAGAGAGAGACCCGGACTTACACCGGAGGAATCAGCTCTGGTCGTAAGAATTGGCGTCTTCGTCAAGATGAGGTGGCTGGCGATTGCCGGCGTTCTCATCGCCAGTCTGCTGGCCACGCAGGTATTCCACATCCGTTTTTCCCTCGTGCCAATCTACATCATCTGTGCCGTGATGACCGTCTACAATTTTCTCTTTCTTTATCAGGCGAAGCACCTGATTGCTGAAGCCAGCGATTCGCTGCCGGAGGCGCTTACCGTCCCGTTGCGCCGCTTGCTTACTATACCCAGGGCAACTTCTCCGCTGATTGCGAAGGCGCGGGCTATCGGTAACATCCATATTACCGTGGATTTGGCGGCGCTCACGGTGCTGCTGCACTATACTGGCGGCATTGAAAATCCTTTTATTTTCTATTTTGTCTTCCACGTGATTCTCGCTGGCATACTGCTCCATTACCGCGTCGCTTATTGGGTCGCCACCTGGGCCATCTTGCTCGTTTTATTGCTGGTTGGACTGGAGTACTACGAGGTAATCCCCCATGTCCATCTGGAGGGATTTGCGGTGGCCGGTCTTCATCAGCAGGGTTCTTATATGCTGAGCGTACTCGTGGCGCTTTCCACCTGCCTGTATGCTTCTGCATATATGGTTACCAGCGTATCCGGGGAACTGAGGAAAAGACAGCGCGAGGTGGTTGCCCTGCAGCAGAAAGGGCTGACCGAAAAAACCCGGGAGCTGGAAGAGGCGAGCAGGGAGTTAACCACACTGGAGGAAGGCAGGGAACACCTGCTCCGCTTTCTGGCTATAGCATCGCACGACCTCAAAGCTCCCCTCTCTGCGGTACAGAGCTACATACAGCTTATGCTCGGAGGCTTTTCCGGTGAGCTGACCGATAAGCAGAGGCAGATGCTGGGGAGAAGCAGCACCAGAATCACCGAGCAACTGGAATTAATCAGCGACCTGCTCGATATTTCCCGGATTGAAGGGGGGCAGATCGTCAAAGAGATGGAGGAGATGTCGCTCGTTCAGGTGGTGAACGATTCGATGGAAAATGTACGCGCCATGGCAACGGATAAAAATATTAAGCTCAGCACCAGGGTGCCCGCATCCCTGCCGATGCTTAAAGCCTCCGGGATACGTTTGAAGCAGGCAATCACCAACCTGCTGGTCAACGCCATAAAGTTCACTCCCGAAAACGGTGAGGTACTGCTGAGGGTTACCGAGCAGAATGGTGATATTTACACGGAGGTCTTGGATACGGGCTCTGGCATCAGCGCTGAAGACCTGCCCAAGATTTTCGATGATTTTTACCGCGGCAGCGACCGGGAAAAGGCAGGTTCGGGGTTGGGGTTGTCCATTGTCAAGAGGGTGGTCGAGGCACATGGCGGGAAAATATGGTCTGAAAGTCCCAACCCTGAAGATAAGAAGGGCCGGGGCAGCAGGTTTACCTTCATTCTGCCCAGGAACTTGGTTATTGCCGGGAAGAAGCAAGGCCGGAAGGCGCGTCCCAAGAGCCAGAAAACGTAAATTGGCAATGAGTAAAACCCGTGATATAATTTGGAGGGAGGTCAGAAATGGCGTATAAAATATTGCTCGTCGATGATGACCCTGATATTCGCGATGTTGTCACCATGCTTCTGGAAACGAAGGGCTATGAGACAGTGACGGCCTGTGATGGCATCGAATGTCTGGCAGCGCTGCGGGCTGAAGAGCCAGACCTGATGATTATTGACCTTCTCATGCCCAAGATGGATGGGTTTGCCGTATTGAAAGAGCTTGAAGACGGCAGGTGGTCGAAATATCGACACATCCCTATCCTGATCCTGAGCTCGGTGCGTGAGGAAGCCAGTAGGAGACGATACGAGCTGGAAACGGCGCTCGAATTCAACGTTGATGACTACGTGGAGAAACCTATCAATCCCGAGGTCCTTCTGGAACGTGTGGAGCGGCTGGTAAATAAGAATAAATAAGCCTAGCTATCTAATTTTTACGGAGAGGGCGCAACTATGACCAAAATAGCCAGAATCCTGCTCATCGATGATGACCCCGATTTTATTGAGGCGACCAGAACGGTTCTGGAAAGCAAGCCGTACGAGGTAATCGTATCATACGATGGCGATGATGGATTGCGGAAGGCGAGGGAGGAGAGCCCGGACCTGATTATCCTTGATGTAATTATGCCGGTGAAAGACGGATTTTCCACCGCGGAGCAATTGAAAAAGGATGACGGCCTGAAAAAGATTCCGGTCATTATGCTGACCAGCTACGCCGAACGGGGTGGGGGAAGTTCCATCGCCATGAGCGGCGGACTTACCCTTGAGACCGAGGACTATATCGATAAGCCAGTCAGGCCCGAGGAGCTGCTGAAAAGGGTGGAGAAATACCTGAAAAGGGCCGGCTTTGACGTGTCCTGATAAGAACGGCAACTAATCGGTATCTCGCCTGAAACCAGCCGCCGGGACGGTGTACTATACAGATTAAACATTGATTAGATAACGCATGTTGCTGTGCGCCATTGGAAAGCAGGAGGAAAGTGACTTTAGCCAGAGTTCCAGAAAAAATTATCCCCAAACCGTCACTGCGGAGAAAGATTGAGGATTTGAGTGGGCAGAGGATATCTGCCTGCTTTCAGTGTGAAAAGTGTACCAACGGGTGCCCGGTGACCTTTGCCATGGATATTGTGCCGCACCGGCTGATGCGCATGCTTCAGCTGGGACTGCTGGATGAGGCACTCCGCAGCGACACGATATGGGTCTGCGCATCGTGCGAGACCTGTACCACCCGCTGTCCCAACGACATCGGTATTGCCCATGTCATGGATACCCTCAGACAGCTTTCGCAAAGGGAAGGGATAAAGACAGCGCAGAAGAATGCTCCCATTTTCCATTCGGCGTTTCTGTCTTCGCTGCGGAGGCATGGTCGCGTCCACGAGCCGGAGATGGCGGTGGTCTATACATTGAGGAGCGGGGGATTGAATGGCCTGAGGAAGCAGGCCGGCACCGGCATGGCCATGTTCAAACGCGGCAAGATAAAGCTCCTGCCACCCAGGGTCAGAGCCGGGCGGCAGGTGAAGAGTATCTTCAAGAAGGTAAAGAAATAAGGCAGGACATGGAAGTTTCTTATTATCCCGGTTGTACCATTGAAAGCAGCGCCAGAGAGTACGGTGAGTCCGTGGCAGCAGTAGCCCGCATACTCGATATTGACCTTAAGGAGCTGGCTGACTGGACCTGCTGCGGGGCTGCCTCGGCACACGCCACTGATGACGGGCTGGCGCTGGCCCTGCCGGCCCGCAATCTGGAAACGGCGGATAAGACGGGGCTCGACCTGGTGGTGCCCTGCGCGGCCTGCTATTCAAGGTTGAAGCATGCCGACAAGGCACTGAGGTCGGGCGAACAGATTGAAGGCGCTGGTAACGGTTACAAAGGCGATTTCAGTATAAAACACCTCGTCGACTTCATCTGGGAAGAAGTTGGCGAGAAAACAATTCTGGAAAAGGTGAAGAAGCCGCTGGAAGGCCTGAAGGCGGTCGGCTACTACGGCTGTTTGATTACCAGGCCGCCGCGGATAACTGGTGCCAGCGATCCTGATAACCCCGAGTCTATGGATAATATCCTGAAAACGCTGGGCGCTGATGTGAAGAACTGGAGCTATAAAACCGATTGCTGCGGCGCCGAACATGTGCTCACCATGCCTGAGGTGGCCTGGAGAATGATACAGAAGCTGTTTGACATGGCTGAGGAAGCTGAAGCTGACGTCATTGCGGTGGCATGCCCGATGTGCCAGTCGAACCTGGATACACATCAGGCGGAAATTTCGGCGCAGGCAGGTAAGCGTTATAACGTTCCCATTCTCTACTTCACCGAACTGATGGGGCTGGCCTTTGGCGACCCGTCGGCGGAGAAGTGGTTTGCCCGTCACTTTGTCGACCCGCGGCCGCTTCTGAAAGAGAAAGGTCTTTTATAATGGCCAAGAACGGTAACCAGGAAAAGGAAAATAAGAAAAGGGTTGGTGCGGTTATGGTGGTGGGGGGTGGCATATGCGGTATGCAGAGTGCCCTTGACCTGGCCAATTCCGGCTTTAAAGTGTATATGGTCGAGGAAACGACCTCGATTGGCGGTCGGATGTCTCAGCTGGACAAGACCTTCCCCACCAATGACTGCTCCATGTGCCTGATTTCACCGAAGCTTATCGAGGTGGACAAGCACCTGAATATTGAAATTCTGTCCAATTCCCGGGTTCAATCTCTGGAAGGGGAGGCGGGCGACTTCAAAGTAAAGGTGCTCAAGAAGCCGCGCTACGTGGACATCGAGAAGTGCAGTTCCTGCGGCGACTGCTTTGAGGCCTGTCCCGTTGATTTAATCAACGAGTTTGAGCAGGGTTTGAACACCTACAAGGCCATCAACAAGCGCTACCCGCAGGCGATTCCCAGTGCCGTGGCCATCAGCAAGGCGGCGCGACCTCCCTGCAAGCTCACCTGTCCCGCGGGATGCAACGGGCAGGGATACGTGGCCCTGATTTCCAAAGGTAAACACCTCGAAGCCCTGAATCACATCAAGCAGTGGATACCGCTGCCGGCGGTACTGGGCAGAATCTGCCATCACCCCTGCGAGCAGGAATGCAATCGCGACGAGGTTGACCAGCCGGTGGCCATCGCCCCCTTGAAACGATTTGCCGCCGATATCGTCCGGCAGAAAAGGAAAGAAGGTGAAATCCCTCCGGAAGAAAAACCGGTCATAGATAAGTCAAAGCCCAAGGTGGCCGTGGTCGGGGCCGGGCCTTCCGGGCTCACCTGCGCTTATGACCTGGTGAAACTCGGCTATCCGGTAACCATTTTTGAAGCCAGCCCGCAGCCCGGCGGTCAGCTCTGGTCAGCTATCCCCAAGTACCGCCTGCCCAAGGACGTGCTGGCTGCCGATATTAAAGATATCGTTGATTTGGGAATAGAACTCAAGCTCAATAGCCCGGTAGACGGTAAGAATGGCCTCGAGGCGCTAAAAAAGCAGGGCTACGGGGCGATTTACCTGGCCATCGGCGCGCAGCAAAGCCGCAGCCTGCCCATTCCCGGCGTTGACCTGCCACAGGTGCTTCTGGCGCTGGACTTTCTGAAAGATGCCAACCAGGGGAAGAAGGTTGATATTGGCGATAAGGTTGTCGTCATCGGCGGCGGCAACGTGGCCATGGACGTGGCACGGACGGCGCGGCGACTCGGTGCCTCCGAGGTGACTGCCATCTGTCTGGAGAGTGCCGAGGAAATGCCCGCCCACCCCTGGGAGATAGAGGAGGCGGTGGAGGAGGGAGTCAAGGTAATGAACCCCTGGGGGCCAAACGAGATAGTGGGCAAGGACGGCAGTGTGGCCGGCGTGGCCTTCAAGAAGTGCACCTCCGTATTTGACAGCGAGGGCAGGTTCAGCCCGACCTTTGATGAAAATATCACCACGTCCGTTGATTGCGACACGGTAATCATCGCTATCGGGCAGGCGACCGACCTCTCCGTGCTGCCCGAAAAAACCGACATTAAAACAACTCGTGGCGGTTGGTTGATTGTCGACCCGGTGACGCTGGCCACCGACGAGGCGGGCACCTTCGCCGGCGGCGATGGCGTTACCGGCCCCAAGTCGGCGGTGGAGGCCATCAAGCACGGCCACGAGGCGGCCGTATCCATCGACCGCCACCTCAACAAGCTGGACCTCAAGGAAGGGCGTGAAGCGAAAAAAGAAGAGCCGGCGCCGCTGCCCGAGGGCAAGCACGAAAAGAAGAAGAGATTGACTACCAAATACATTGACCTGGCGAAAAGGTTGGCTGGCTTCGATGAAATAGTTGATACGTTCACCGAGGAAGAAGCGATTAAAGAGGCGGAGCGGTGTCTGGACTGTGGCCTTTGCAGCGAGTGCCTCCAGTGCGTGTTCGTCTGCCAGGCAAAGGCCATTGACCATGATATGAAGGAGGAAGAGGTTGAGTTCCAGGTGGGTTCGGTGGTGCTGGCGCCCGGCTTTGAGCCCTTTGATGCCAGGATAAAAAGCGAGTACGGCTACGGCCGGATGCCCAACGTATTGACCAGCATCGAGTTCGAACGTATTCTCTCCGCCTCCGGCCCCTTCCAGGGGCAGGTAGTGCGCCCCTCCGATGGCAACCATCCGGTCAAGATAGCCTGGATTCAGTGCGTTGGCTCGCGCGATGAGACCTGCGACCGGGACTACTGCTCATCGGTCTGCTGCATGTATGCCACCAAGGAAGCGTTTATCGCCCGCGAGCATGAGAGCACCATCCAGCCCACCATTTTCTACAATGATATCAGGGCCTTTGGCAAGGGCTTTGAGCGTTATTATGAATCGGCCAAAAACAAGTTCGGCATCCGTTACGTTAAGGGCATCCCATCGGGCGTGAAAGAGCTGCAGCAGAGCAAGAACCTGCTCATTGAATACGGCGGCGAGAACGGCGAGAAGGTGCAGGAAGAATTCGATATGGTCGTCCTCTCCATCGGGCTGCAGCCGTCGGCAAGCACCGGGGAACTGGCCGAAAAGCTCGGCATAGCACGGGATAAATTCGGCTTCTGCCACACCGATGAGCTGTCGCCGAACATCACCTCCCATGACGGCATTTACGTTGCCGGGGCGTTTGACGCCCCGATGGATATCCCCGAATCGGTGATGAGTGCCTCGAGTGCCGCCTGCCTGGCTTCTAAAGAAATTGCCGAAGCCCGCGGCACCCTGGTAACCGAGAAAGAGTACCCGCCGGAGAAGGACATCGCTGAAGAGGAGCCAAGAGTTGGCGTCTTCGTCTGTCGCTGCGGGTCGAATATTGCCCGCGTGGTGGACGTCCCGGGCGTCGCCGAGTATGCCAGCACGCTGCCGCACGTGGTGCACGCTGAAGAAAACCTCTATACCTGCTCCACGGACACACAGAATAAGATTATCAATGCTATTACGGAAAAGGGGCTGAACCGGGTGGTGGTTGCCTCGTGCAGCCCGCGCACCCACGAGTCTCTCTTCCAGGATACCATCCGCGAGGGCTGCCTGAACAAGTTCCTCTTTGAAATGGCCAATATACGCGACCAGTGTTCCTGGGTACATGCCACCCACATGCCGGAGGCCACTGATAAAGCCAAAGACCTGGTGCGCATGGCGGTGGCGCGGGCGGCGACTCTGGAGCCTCTCCATGAGCATACCGCAGAGGTCAAGCGGAGAGGGCTGGTTATCGGTGGAGGCTTATCCGGCATGACCGCCGCGCTGGAGATGGCCGGGCAGGGCTACGAGGTGGTTCTGGTGGAGAGGGAGAAGGAGCTCGGCGGCAACCTGCGGCGCATTCATTACACCGCTGAAGGCGCTGACCCGCAGAAACTGCTCGCTTCGCTCATCGAGCAGATTGAAAAAGAGCCGAATGTAACCCTGTACAAAGGCGCCGAGGTGAAAAAGCTCTCCGGCTATCTGGGTAACTATATTACTGAAATCGGTACGGAAGGTGGGGATACGGTTGAGGTGGAGCACGGCGTGGCCATACTGGCCACCGGCGGCACGGAATATAAGCCAGCCGAGTATCTATATGGTCAAGCGGACAGGGTGCTCACCCAGCTTGAGCTTGAAGAAAAAATCGCCGGCGGCAACAATGAAGTAAAGAAACTGAATTCGGTGGTCATGATACAGTGCGTCGGTTCGCGGGAAGAGGAACACATGTACTGCAGCCGCATATGCTGCACCCAGGCGGTGAACAACGCCCTGAAATTGAAAGAAATGAACCCGGATACCGAGGTCTATATCCTCTACCGTGACATACGCACCTACGGCATGAATGAGCTGCTCTACCGTCAGGCCAGGGAAAAGGGAGTGACCTTTATCCGTTATGATGTGGAGAGGAAGCCTGAGGTAAGTAACGGAAACGGCAAACTGGCGGTAACCGTCTACGACGAGACACTGGGCGCGGAAATCCAGCTTGAGCCTGACCTACTGGTATTGAGTGCCGCGGTTCGACCGCAGGCCGACGCTGTGGAATTTGCCAGCAAGCTGAAGCTGCCGCTCACCCAGGACAAATTCTTTATGGAAGCGCACATGAAGCTGCGTCCGCTCGATTTCGTCAACGAGGGGATGTACCTGTGCGGCCTGGCCCATTCTCCCAAGTTCATCTCGGAGTCAATCGTGCAGGCGAGGGGGGCGGTATCGCGGGCGCTGACCATCCTGTCCAAACCATACCTGATGGTCGGCGGGATAGTCTCGGTGGTTGATGAGGACAGATGTGTTGCCTGCCTTACCTGCGTTCGCTCCTGCCCGTTCAATGTTCCGAAGATAAACGAGGAAGGGGTGGCCTATATTGAAGCGGCCGCCTGCCAGGGCTGCGGTATCTGCGCCAGCCTTTGCCCGCGCAAGGCGATTACAGTACAGCATTATAAAGATGAACAGGTAACGGCCAAGACAGCGGTTCTGGCCGGGAGTTAAGAGAAAGGAGTTGACATGGCCGGAGAATATGAGCCGAAAGTAGTCGGATTTTGCTGCCACTACTGTGCCTATTCGGCCGCTGACCTCGCCGGTTCCATGCGCCTGGAGTATGCCCCCAACGTGCGCATCGTCAAGGTGATGTGCACCGGCAGGGTGGATACCCTCCACCTGCTCAAGGCATTTGAAGATGGCGCTGATGCCGCCTTCGTGGCTGGCTGAGAGGAAGGCACTTGTCATTTCCTGGAAGGAAATCTCAGAGCCAAGAAGAAGGTTGAGCAGGCCAGGAAGCTGCTCGAAGAAGTAGGCATCGAGCCGGAACGGGTGGAGATGTTCCATATGGGTGCCTCCGATGCCCCGCTGTTTGTTGCTGCCTGCAATGAGATGACAGAACGGGCAAAGCGTCTGGGGCCCAGTCCTCTGAAAAAGGAGAAAATGAAGCCATGATAGTCGCCGAGAGGAAGCCGTTTGCCGAGATTAAGGAGAAAATCAAGGACTACCAGAAGATACTGGTCCTTGGTTGCGGTACCTGTGTCAGTGTCTGCCAGGCCGGAGGTGAAAAGGAGGTGGAGCTGCTGGCCACCGAGCTCAGGATGGCCGATAAGATAGACGGCCGGCAGATTGAGATCGGCGAGTTGACCGTACAGCGGCAGTGCGACCGCGAGTACCTTGAGCCGATAATGGAAAAGATGAAGGAATATGACGTTGTGCTGTCCATGGCCTGCGGCGCGGGTGTACAGTTCGTCGCCGAGATGCTGGAGGAAATACCGATAATTCCGGCCGTGAACACTCGCTTTATCGGGGTGACCGCCGATGAAGGTCTCTGGCTGGAGAAATGCCGTGCCTGCGGTAACTGCCTGCTCGCCGACTACGGCGGTATCTGTCCCATAACCATGTGTGCCAAGAGCCTGGTCAACGGCCCCTGCGGCGGGTACAAGGACGGTAAGTGCGAGACGAGCCCGGAGCGCGACTGTGCCTGGGTGATGATATACGAGCGTCTCTCCAAGCAGGGCAGGCTGGATAAAATGCGGGAGGCTTCGGCGCTTAAAGACTACAGCGCCCAGAGCCACCCGGCGCGCCAGGTGAATGAGGCGTACACCAAACCCGAGCTATCGGCGGCCAAAGAGAAGTAGGTAACCGTATTAAACTTCCCTCTAAACCTTGTCAAGGATGCTTAAATCTGGCTTCTCCAGCATGGCCGCGGCCCGTCTGGCTGTCCTGGCCACAATCTTTGAGCAGTGCTCATGGATACCCAGTTCTTCCATCCACTGCTTCTGCCAGGGGATTTCACGGTTCAGTTCCGTTCCCATAAATGCCTTGCGAATATCGCGGCAGGTAATGCTGCCGAATTCCCGTTCAAACCACTTGGCCAGTCTGGCCACCGGTTCCAGGGCAGCATGCTCTACCTCGATGGCCTTTTCTGCCGGGCCTTTCAGATAACTGACGTCGCGACCGTATTTCATGCCGAGGGCCAGCGCCGAGCCGGTCAGTGCCCCGCATGCCGAGCGCATGCTGCCAACACCGCCTGCCAGGCCGATTGATGCTTTTGCCATTACGTCGTCTTTCGTGCCGCAGACTTCCTGAATCGCCAGCAGTGAGCATTGCGAACAGCCGTGATATTTGTCAATAAGTTCGTAAGCCCTTTTCTCCACTTTGTCCAGAATTGCCTTGTCAACACCTTTGGTGCTTTCAGCCATGGAATCCTCCTGTTTCAATAAAAATATTGCTCTTTTCTACGAATATATTGCCAGTCCTTGTGTTTCCAGCGACTTCTTATAATCCGCTCTCAACTCGGAGATAAGTACCAGGCCCTTGAAATTCGTGGGGATTTTAGCAAAGCGGACATAATCGGGTCGGAAACCTTTGGGGACTCTCTGGCGAGCCCTGTCTAAAAACTCAGCTTCCAGTTGCCGCTGTTTACCTGCTATCTCCGGGCCAGGTTCTATGGTAACGCAACAGCTGTCTTCATGTTCGCTTTCCACCCGCAAACCTATCACCGCTAACTTGAATTGCTCTGTTTTCAGGTTGAAGTCTTCAACCAGTACTTTTACCAGTTCGGC
>JADHXF010000040.1 GCA_016783105.1 Dehalococcoidales bacterium
TAATCGATATCAAACCCTACCTGCCCAGAAATGACTCCGTAACTGACGCCAGAACACCACCCTGGGTTAAACCACCTTCGGAAAGCTAATGCTATTCGCACGGCTCTGCCGAAGCACTTGAAACGGTTGACGTTAAGCTCACAATTGTATCATAATTATGTCTATACTGGCCGGTTGGTGAGCGGAAAATGACTGCTAAAGAACTGGTAAAGCTGGAAAACGTCTGGGTATACCTTGACAGCTTCCTGGTACTGGAAGCGATAAACCTTTCCATCAAATCAAACGACTTCCTCGGTATCATCGGTCCCAACGGCGGTGGTAAAACCACGCTGCTCAAAGTCATTTTGGGGCTGATAAAACCAAGACGGGGCAAAGTCACCGTACTGGGCATGCCGCCGGAGCGGGGCAGGAAACATATCGGCTACATTTCACAGTTCAACCTCTTCGACCATGATTTTCCCATCAGTGTTCTGGAAGTGGTCCTTATGGGCCGCTACAACAGGTCCGGTCTCTTCCAGCGTTATAGCGAAGAAGATAGAAAGGCCGCCTCTGACGCCTTGAAGACCGTGGAAATGCTCGGCTACAAAGACAGGCAGGTCGGCAAACTCTCCGGTGGCGAACAGCAGCGCGTCTTCATTGCCCGGGCGCTGGTGACCAATCCGCAACTGCTGCTCCTTGACGAGCCAACCGCCAGCATCGACCCGAACATGCAGGCCGAGTTCTACGAACTGCTGGACAAATTAAAGGAAGAAATGGCCATTGTCCTGGTGTCACATGATATCAGTGCGGTCTCCATTTATGTAAATGAGATTGCCTGCCTCAATCATCAATTGTTCTACCACGGCTCCAAAGAGGTGTCGGCAGAGGAACTGGAGAAGGCATACCGCTGCCCTGTCCAGCTCATTGCGCATGGCACTGTGCCACACCGGGTGCTGAAGGAACATTAGACCATGCTCGAGGTACTTCAGTATCAGTTCATGCAGAATGCCCTGCTGGCTGGTCTGCTGGCAGCCATCGCCTGTGGCATTGTCGGCGTCTACGTAGTCGTCAAGAAGGTCGTTTTTATCAGCGGCGGCATCGCCCATGCCTCCTTTGGCGGCATCGGGCTGGGGTATCTGCTGGGCATCAATCCGGTGCTGGGGGCAATGGTCTTTACCGTCGCCTCGTCGCTTGGCATCGGGCTGGTAACCAGGCGAACCAGACTGCCTGAGGATACCGCCATTGGCATCCTGTGGGCGATGGGAATGGCACTGGGTATTATCTTCATCGGTCTGGCGCCGGGATATGCTCCCGACCTTTTCAGCTACCTCTTCGGCAACATCCTGACGGTGCCGTTCTTCGATTTAATGCTGATGCTCATTCTGGATGTGGTGATCATTATACTCGTCGCTTTTCTCTATAAGGAATTCTTATATCTTTCCTTTGATGAAGAGTTCAGCACCGTATCCGGAGTACCTACCGAAGGCCTTTACCTTCTCCTGCTCTGTCTGATAGCCCTGACCGTGGTAGTGCTTATCAGAGTGGTCGGCATCATCCTGGTCATTGCCCTGCTCACCATCCCGGCAGCGCTGGCCCGCCAGTTCACCCACAGCCTTAAAAAAATGATGCTGCTGGCAATCCTGGCCAGCGTGTTTTTCACCATCAGCGGATTGTGGATTTCCTACGTGCTCAATCTGGCTTCCGGCGCCACCATTGTTCTGGTCAGCGGCACGGCATTGTTTATCTCATTCGGAATTAATAAACTGCGCCACAGAACCCGTAAATACGACCGCAACGTCAACACGGCCGAATAAGCTAACCCATTGCCCCTTCCGCTTAGATAACCTATAATTGGAGTCGAGGAAGATGACACTGCGCATTACCACCTTAAGTGAAAACACAGCAGGTACCCGCGACCTTCTGGCGGAGTGGGGACTGAGCTTTCTTATTGAGACCGGACCAGAGACCATCTTATTTGATACCGGCAAGACCATATCCACCGCTCATAACATTGACAGCCTGGGCGTCAACCTCAGCAAGGTCAGCAAGATTGTGCTGAGCCACGGTCACTACGACCATACCGGCGGTCTGCGCCAAGTTCTGCGCCGTATCGGCAAAGAAATTGAGGTGATTGCCCACCCCGATATCTGGGCGCCCAAATACCGCCATCGCAAAGGAAAAAAAGACAGATACATAGGCATCCCCTTCCAGCGCCAGGAACTGGAAAGCCTGGGAGCCACGTTTGTGCTGAATTCAAAATCGGTGAAAGTGGCCGCTAACTGCATCACCACCGGCGAAGTCCCCATGGTAACCGACTACGAGACGATTGACTCCGGTCTGTTTATACGGACCGATTCAGGCTGGCAGCCGGATCAACTTTTTGACGACCTGTCATTGGTGCTCAACACTGAATTGGGCCTGGTGGTGGTGCTGGGCTGCGCGCACCGCGGCATTATCAATATCCTGTACCACGCCCAGAATTTGACCGGCGTAAAAACCATACACGCCGTGCTCGGCGGTGCCCACCTCATCGATGCCCCCAGAGAACGGGTGCAACGGACCATCGCCGACCTGAAAAAGCTCGACGTGCAGAAGCTTGGGCCCTGCCACTGCACCAGCCTGCCTGTAATTGCTACCCTTGCCCACGAATTTGGCGACCGGTTCTTCTTCAATATCACGGGCACAATTTTTGAACTGCCTTAGGTGACGGTAATGAACCTTTCCGTAGAGCTGGCCCCGAAAAACAAAACGGGCCTGCGGCTGGCCAACCCGGTCATGACTGCATCCGGCACTTTCGGCTATGGCACCGAGTACGGCCACCTGTTTGATATTCAGAGGCTCGGCGCCATCGTCTGCAAGGGAACCACCCTGAACCCAAGAGACGGCAATCCCCAGCCACGCCTTGTGGAAACCCCCTCCGGCATGCTCAACTCCATTGGCCTGCAGAACATCGGGGTGAAAGCCCTGATTGAAGAAAAGGCACCGCTCTGGGCAAAATGGCGCGTCCCGGTAATCGTCAATATCGCCGGCGAAACGGTTGAAGAATACGCCGAACTGGCGAAAAAACTGGACGGTGTCCCCGGCATCAGCGCTCTTGAGGTCAACATCAGTTGCCCCAACATCAGTGCCGGCGGTGCCGAATTCGGCGTGCATCCCGAATCCGCCGCCAGAGTAACCGCCGCGGTCAGGGCAAAAACTTCTCTTCCGGTGCTGGTCAAATTAACTCCGAACACTGGTGAAATCGCCAGGGTGGCGGTGGCGGTGGCCGAAGCCGGTGCCGATGCCATCTGTCTTATCAACGCGGTGCGGGGCATGGCCATTGACATCTATACGCGACAGGCACTGCTCGGCAACCGTACTGGCGGCCTTTCCGGCCCGGCAATCAAGCCGATTGCCCTGGCCATGGTGTATGAGATAGCCGGTGCAGTGAAGTTACCAGTCGTTGGTTGCGGCGGCATCGTCTCCGGCAGCGACGCCATCGAGTTCATCATGGCCGGCGCCAGCGCGGTACAGGTGGGCAGCGCCAGCTTTATAAATCCCCGTGCCCCCCTAGATGTCCTCGAGGGTATCGAGCAGTTCATGGTCAGAGAAGAAATCAAGAACATCAGCGAGCTGGTTGGCGCGGCAAGGCGCTGAAATTATCCCTTCTCCTTCTCCTTCAGCACCAGTCCAGCCTTATAGGCTTCGGCAACCACCTCGCCAAAGGCAAAGTACCTCCGGAAGGTAATATCGAATACAATCGGCCTGATTTTATTTACGTCTGGCTTGCCGTCGGTAAGACAATCCCCGGACACGTAAGTCCCCTCCACCTGGCCGATGATAAAGTCATGGCTGCCCAGGTTCATGATATGCATCACCCGGCACTCCAGATTGACCGGGCACTGCTCAATCAGCGGTGCCGTCTCCAGATGCCCGTAAAACACTTTGAATCGGCAAACCTTGACTTTGTCAACGTCAGCACCGGAGGCTATGCCGCAGAAGTCGGCTTCTTTCACCAGATCAACAGAAGGAGTGTTCATAGAGAAGGTCTTATTCTGCCAGATGCCCTTCAGCGTATACGACTTGTGCCGTAGTAGAACGCCCATCATCGGTGGTTCCGCGTTGACCACGCCGCCACCACCCATCGCCATGAAATTGGCTTTGCCGTCCACATTGGACCCCACCAGAAGCGTCGGTCGGGGGTACATCAGTCTGTCAGGCTGCAACTCAACCTTATTCATCGCTCTTTCCCTCCAGGTCTATTAATAATTTATGAAAAATGGCCTGCTCCCTGGCTGCCATTTCGCGCCTCTGCTCCGGCCTCTCATGGTCATAGCCAAGCAGATGGAGCACGCCGTGAATAATGAGAATGGCCAGCTCCTTCCCGGTAGAATGGCCATGTTCCTGCGCCTGTATTACTGCCTGAGGATAGGAAATAACGACCTCGCCAAGATGCGCTAAACCATCGGGCGCAACCACGAACCGCTCTGATTCAGCCTCGTGCTTTTCCTCTTCCGATGTCATGTAAAAGGCCAGAACATCGGTCGGGCGGTCTTCACCGCGATATGCCCGATTCAGTGCCTGCACTCTTTCCTGGCCGGTAATCAGCAGGCCTATCTCGGCATTTGAGCCGGCGTTCTGGGCATCAAGAACCTGCCTGATGACACCCTGAAACCAGCCCGGCTCAGGACAACCTTCATATTCCCCATCAATGGTTATGTTAATCTCCATGGCAGCTATGCGCCAATCATCATAGCACAGGCCACGACAGGCCAGCAAGCTTCAATGGCCGATGATTGAGCGAAGCGGAAATTTGTGATATATTAAATATACATAAAATACGGCTCGCGGGAGGGATCGCATAGTGGTCTAGTGCGGGCGCCTGCTAAGCGCTTACCCTGGGAAACCGGGGTCGTGGGTTCAAATCCCACTCCCTCCGCCATGAAAAACAAGTGACTTATACCCCTGAAAAGGGGTATATTACTATTAAAGATAAGCGGCGGGGTGAGATGCCTAACTACCATATCTGGACCATCGGCTGTCAGATGAACAAGGCGGAGTCGGAGCAACTCGGCAGCCTCTTTGAGCATATCGGCTACCGGGCAACGGACGCCGCCGAGAATGCCGACGTTATTGTCCTCAATAGCTGTGTGGTGCGCCAGAGCGCGGAAAATCGGGTGGTGAATAAAATCTGGGCGCTGCAGCCCTTCGCCCGGGCACATCCGGACATCACGCTGGCCGTTACCGGCTGCCTGGTAAACTCCGATACCGCCAGGCTGAGAAAAGACTTCCCTTACGTCGATTATTTCTTCAAGCCGGGCGATTATCCACCCTGGCTGGAAAAGCCGGCAGCAGTGGCGACATTGCCCCAGCATCCTTCCCCCACTGCCTATGTCCCCATCATCCAGGGCTGCAATAACTTCTGCACCTACTGCATTGTCCCCTATCGCCGCGGCCGTGAGGTGAGCCGCCCGGTAGCAGAGATTATTTGTGAAGTCAAAGGACTGGTCGGGCGGGGGGTTAAAGAAGTAACTCTGCTGGGCCAGAATGTGGACTCATACGGCCATGACCTGCCCGATAAGCCCGACCTGGCCGACCTGTTGCAGGAGTTTAACGCCATTGATGGTCTGGCGAGGATACGTTTCCTGACCAACCACCCCAAGGATATGAGTGTTAAGCTCATTGACGCCATCGCCAGGCTGGACAAGCTCTGCGAGCAAATCAGCCTCCCCGTCCAGTCAGGCAGCGACGACATTCTCAAGCTGATGAGGCGTGGCTACACGGCCGCCCAGTACCGGCAGCTGGTAAAAAGAATACGGGATTCCGTCCCCGGCGTGGCACTGAGCACGGACGTCATCGTTGGCTTCCCTTCGGAGACAGAATCTCAGTTCCAGCAAACGGTGAACCTGCTCTCGGAACTCAGGTTTGGCACTGTCCACGTGGCGGCGTACTCGCCTCGAGCGGGAACCGCTGCTTCCCGCGAGCTTGAGGATGATATTCCCCTGGCGGTGAAAAAGGAACGCCTCAACACTATTGAGCAGCTCCAGGAAAAAATCGCCGCCGAAATCAATGAAAAGTTGCTCGGTAACACGATGGAAATTCTGGTTGAGTCCAGGGTGAAAGGCAAATGGCAGGGTAGAACCCGCACCGGCAAACTGGCCTTTTTCCGCGATAGCCGTGATTATCTGGGACAACTGGCAAGCATTCGGATAGATAAAACGAGCCCGTGGTCATTACAGGGCACGGTCATTAAAACGAAATAAGGAAATAAGGAGGTACAATGTTAAAGTATGGTCTGATGACAGGTATGCTGGTCGCGTTTCTGGCGGTACTCAGTGGTTGCGTGCCACCGCCGGAAGGAGCCGAGGAAGGCGGAGGTTTCGACTGGACGCTTATTATCTTTATCGTTTTGCTTATCGCCATCTTCTACTTCCTCATCATTCGACCGCAGCGCCGGCAGCAAAAAAAACACCAGGTACTAATGCAGGAACTGAAACGCGGTGATAAGGTCATCACTACCGGCGGCATCTACGGTGTTGTGGAGAGCCTGAGCGACGACAGCGTCGTTATGAAAGTTGAATCGGGAACGACCATCCGTATGGCCCGAAACAGCATTGCTGGCCAGCGCCAAGAGCAATAGCGCATGAAGCACTATGACTACATTATAATAGGCAGCGGTATCGCTGGCCTGTATACGGCGCTGCTTGCCAGGGAGCAGAGTAGCGTGCTGGTCATCACCAAGGGCAGCATTGAGGACTGCAATACCAGGCACGCCCAGGGAGGTATCGCGGCCGCTATCGGCCGGGATGATTCCCCGGACCTGCACTACGCAGACACCATCGCCGCCGGAGACGGCCTGTGCGATGAAAAGACGGTACGAATTCTGGTCGATGAAGCCCCGGCACGCATTTCGGAACTGGTCAACTTTGGCGTCCCCTTTGACACGCTGAACGGCAGGATTGCGCTCGCCCTGGAGGCCGCCCACAGCGTTCCCCGCATCCTGCATGCTGGCGGTGACGCCACCGGCGAGCATATCGAGGTCACACTGAGCCGATGCGTCCGTGCGGCCAGAATCCCGGTGCTTGAAGACAGTCAGGCTGCGGAAATTCTGGTGGAAAAAAATTCTGTCACCGGCCTGAGTGTGCTGGACTGCCACACCGGTTCCACGGAGATATTCGAGTGCCGGCATCTTATTCTCGCCACCGGCGGCGCCGGGCAACTCTTCAAATTCAACACCAATTCCGATATCGCCACCGGCGACGGCATCGCTCTTGCCTTCAAGGCAGGGGCAGAGATAACCGATATGGAGTTTTTTCAGTTTCATCCCACCGCCCTGCACCTTCCGGGAGTAGCGCCTTTCCTCATTTCCGAAGCGGTCAGAGGCGAAGGCGGTATTCTGCGCAACACCGAGGGATATCGGTTCATGCCCGACTACACTCCACAGGGCGACCTGGCACCGCGTGACGTAGTGGCACGCAGTATCCTCCATGAGATGAAAAAAGCGGGTTCCGACCGCGTTTACCTCGATGTTACCCACCTCTCCCCCTGCGTGATTACCACCCGCTTCCCCCACATCTACCGCTTCTGCCTTGACCATGGCCTTGATATAACCAGGGAGCCGGTCCCGGTGGCACCGGCCGCCCATTATATGATGGGCGGTATCAAGACCAATAGCTGGGGGGAAACTAACGTGTCCGGGCTTTTCGCCGCCGGTGAGACCGCCTGCACCAGCGTGCACGGAGCCAACCGCCTGGCTTCCAACTCCATGCTGGAGGTGGTCGTCTTCAGCAAGCGTATCATGGAAAGGACCGCCGGAGGGTCAAAAAACAGCTCGCCGGCCACTCGTAAACGCCAGGAGATTCACCAGAAGCTGAGCAAAAGGAAGGCCACAGGCTCAGTCCAGGCACCCAGTTTCACCAGCCTGCAGCAACTCACCTGGAATAACATCGGTGTTATACGGAATGCCGACGGCCTGTCCAGGGCAGCCGACATTCTGGCGACGTGGCAGCATAAATTGCCGCCGCCAACCGACCGCCCTTCCCACGAGTTACACAACCTGGTATTGACCGGCCGGATGATAGCTGAGGCGGCATTGCTGCGTGAAGAGAGTCGCGGCGCACATTTCCGCTCCGATTTCCCCGAAAAATCCACGGAGTGGCAGCGCCATATTGTCTTTACCAATTAGTAATTGATATGGACAAGAAAATGGATACAGCGCCCAAGCCGGAAGAACAGATAAGCGCCATCATTGACCTCTCTCTGGTCGAAGACCTGGGGCATGGTGATGTTACCAGCGAGATATTAATCCCGCCGGAACTCGAGGGCAAGGCAACTATATTCGCCAGAGAAGCGGGTATCGTGGCCGGTGTCGCCATAGCCGGAAAGGTCTTTCACCGGGTCGACCCTTCGATTAAATTCACCGTGCTGAGCAAAGATGGGACTGCGGTCAATAACGGTGATAAAATAGCCGAGGTCAGCGGCAAGGTAATCAGCGTCCTCAAGTGCGAGCGCACGGCGCTCAATTTTATGCAGCGCCTCAGCGGCATCGCCACACTGACCGCAAAATACACCGCGGAAACTCATGGACTGGAGACCTACATTGCCGATACCCGAAAAACCACCCCCGGACTCCGCCTGCTGGAAAAGCATGCCGTAAGCATGGGCGGCGGCACGAACCACCGCCTCCACCTTGGCAACGGCATACTGATTAAAGACAATCACCTCGCGGCGCTGCGCGCCACCGGCATGAGCCTGAAGGAAATCGTCGCCAAAGCCAAGAAAAACGCTCCTAAAGGGCGAAAGGTTGAAGTTGAGGTGACCTCTATCGATGAAGCCGTAGAAGCCACCGAGGCAGGCGCCGACATCATCATGCTGGACAATATGAGCCCCAGCGAAATGCGTCGGGTGGTGAAATCACTGAAAGGCAAGGTAAAGATTGAGGCCTCGGGGGGAATCAATCTGTCCAATGTCCGCCGGGCCGCCATGACCGGTGTGGATTACATCTCAATAGGCGCCCTCACCCATTCACCGAAGTCGCTGGATATCAGCCTTGAGTTTGACCCTGCTTCCTTTAAGCTAGCTTTTCTTTAGAGCCTGGCAGAGATAATTCTCACTGTTGTCTTCTAACTCTACATCGACAAAACCGGCTTCTGACAGCATCAGGCGCATCTCCCATTCTGCAGGAATAACGTCATTGTACACTTCGGGTATGCCATTGTGAAGGCCGTTTATTGCCTCCCGGCATGAAGTATGGCAGATGCACAGGTGGCCGCCGCGCCGCAGTACACGGTATATTTCCGCAAAGGCTCCCGGTTTATCCTGAAAGTGCGGGAAACTTGAGTAACAGACCACGCTGTCAACTGAGGCATCAGCCAGCGGGATATGAGCGACATCCGCGTTAAGGTAGGCGACCACACCATCAAAATTTTTCGCCCTGGCTCTGCACAGCATTTCCTCGGCGATATCAAGGGCCAGGATTTTCCCGTCAACGCCAATTTTTTGCAGTAAAAAAGGTATGAAGACGCCGGTGCCCGTGCCGACATCCAGAATCACCGACCCTGACCCGATGTCCAGCCTGGCTGCCATATGTCTCAGCCTGGACTCATCTTTTTCGGCCACGATTTCGTCCCAGATGACTGCCTTACCATTGAAATAGGCCCTAATCATGGCTCGCCTCCGCGAGCGGTTTTGCCTGCCAGCCCTTCACCCGGCGCTTGGGGGAGAACACAGCCGCCAGAAGGAAGATAATCGAGGAAGTAACCACAATGGTGGCACCGCTGGGTATGTTGAACAGATAGGAAAACAGAAGCCCCATCCAGCCCGACAGTACGCCAAAACCTGCCGAGAGCAGGAACATCTTCTTCATGCTGTAGGTGAGCTGGTAGGCCGCCGCCGCCGGGTTCAAAATCAGGCTGAAAATCAAAATGCCGCCAATGGAACGCAGGGTGGCAGTGATGGTAGCGCCGGTCAAAAACAGGATGCCGTACAGGATGGCTGTGGCCGGGATGCCCACCGAGAGCGCCATGCCACGGTGAAAGATAGTCGCCTGTATTTCCTTATAAAAGATAATTATCAAACCTGTTACCAGAACAGCAACGACTGCCAGAAAGATGACATCGCCCCGGGTATTGGTGAGAATGCTGCCCCAGAGCAGCTCCAGTGCCCCCGATTTGGTGCCGGGCATCAGTCCCATGAAGAGAAATGCCAGCCCGAGCATGAGAGAAAAGATGACTCCCACCGAGGTCTCGGGGCTGAGCTCACCGCGGTCGGCCAGAGGACCGACTATGGCAGCGGCCAGCAGGCTGAAGACAAAAGCTCCGATTAATGGGGGAAAGCCCAGCCATAGTCCGAGCAACGCGCCGGCAAAAGCAGCGTGCGACATGCATACCCCGATAAACGGCATGTGCATCAGTACCACGAAGACCCCGATGCTGCCGCAGGCGATGCCACCCAGAAAAGTGGAGAGGATGGCATTCTGCATGAACTGGTATTCCAGAATGGACAAGGCAACCTACCTCATACCAGAATAGTCTCCGTCCGCCGCCTCTTTACCTCGGAAACCGGCATATCATACAGCCGGCTGAGATTGTCATCGGTGAGCAGCTCAGCCGGAGTACCTTCGCCCCAGATTCGCCCCTCTTTCATCAGCACGACACGGTCGCAGGCAGTGGGCAAGCAGCTCAGGTCATGGGTGACGAACAGGGTGGTGAGTTTGCGGGTTTCATGGACTTCCTTCACCAGTTTCAGAATATCGGCCTGCGCCTTCCAGTCCAGCGAAGCAGTTGGCTCATCAAGCAGAAAAATCTCCGGCTCCTGCGCCAGACAGCGGGCAATGGCCACCCGCTGCTGCTCACCACCTGATAGGTGACCGATTGGCCTTCGGGCAAGCTGGCTCATGCCCACCAGCGCCAGCATCTCGTCCACCACCTCCCAGTCATGCCTCTTTGGCCTGCCCAGCAGGCCCAGCAGTCCGTAGCGACCAATCATCACCACCTCACGCACGTTCATAGGCATGCGCGGGTCGATGGTCTGCACCTGAGCCACATAGCCAACTTTTTTCCTCAGCGAATGGCCATTGCCAGGCGTAATCTGGTGCCCCAGCACCTTTACCTGCCCGTGGAGCAACTTGCCCAGTCCATTAACCACCGTCAGCAGGGTAGTTTTGCCAGCACCGTTGGGACCGATGATGCCAACGAACTCTCCGGCCTTCACCTTGAGGGACACGCCCCGCAGGGCTACGTCCTCCCGGTAGGATACCACCGCGTTTTTAATGTCAATAACCGTTTCGTTCATCCCATACCAGCCCGAAAGCGCTTTACTGCCCTATCGCCGCCAGCAGAAGCGCCACATTGTACTCGATAGTTTTCTCCCAGGTTTCCGTGTTCTCATAGCAGCCGGGGAAGTTGGAAAGGATAACTCTGGCACTACCAAGCTCTTCGGCAACGCCGACGCCAGCATCCTGCCCGCTCTGCATATTATCGATAATCAGAGTTACATTGCTTTCTCTCCCACTGTCCACCAGGTCCTTCACCACCTGCGGCGTCAGTGAATCCGGCCGGCCGAAGGTAGCCACGATATTGAACCCAGCCCACTGGACAAACCCGGTCTGCTGTTCGGCACATATCACGTTGATTTCAGAAACGCTTGCCTCGGCCAGTTTCTCGGCCATTTCTGTTCCTTTGGTATTGACCGCTGCTTTGAAACCGTCCGCATTCTTTTGAAAATCGGCACTGTTTTTTGAATCGGCCTGACTGATAATGCCGGTGATTATATCGATTGCCTGCGACTGCACCTGTGGCGTCATCCAGTTGTCCTTGATGTCGATGTCAATGACAAAAACGCTCAGGTCAGGATTATTTGCAGAGGTTATCAAGTCATCGGTAAATTTTTCCCCCTGCCAGCCATGCATCAGAAAGATTCCGGCATCAGCCAGTCTCTGGATATCACCCGGCTTGACATCAAAATGGCCCGGGCACTGTGCCGGCGGAATGATATTAACCACATCCACCTTTTCACCTCCCACCCTTTCCACAATCTGTGCCAGCAGCGAGGTGCTGGTAACCACCTGAAGTTTTTCCGCCTCTTTTGCTGTGCATCCGCCCGAAACTAAGTTCGCCACCAGAGTCAAAACCAGAATGAGCAACGCTAACCAGTAATTTCTTCCACCCAATTTCTACTTCCCTCCCTGATTAAAAAAATTATGAGCAATCTTATGCATTTGCAACTATTCGCAATAACTTGGTAAAAAAAATTATTTACTGCAATCAGTACATCGACCGAAGAAGGCCAGGTGCCGTGTATCCGGGTCAAACTTGTAATCCCGTCGCAGTACCAGCTTCAGGTTGTCCAGCACTGATTCATCCAGGTCCATCACTTTGCCGCACTCCTGGCAGACCAGATGGTGATGGCGTCCCTTGTCCACCGGATGATACCTGACCCGCCCCCCGCCGAGGTCGGTCTCGGTTACCAGACCAAGCCGATGGAGCAGCTCCAGAGTCCGGTAAACGGTGGAGATATTAAAGTGGGTATATTTAGCCACCACCTGAGCGTATATCTCTTCGGCACTGATGTGATGGTCGCTGTTTTCAATGGCGGCCAGGACCATCATTCGTTGCGGCGTCAGCCGGTAGCCCTGCTCGCTCAGCCTGTTAGTGATATCGCCCGTCTTTTCCATTTGAATTGGGATTTTATCCTATCTAGTTTGATAGCAAGAGTTTAGCAAAAAAGGAAAACTTTTGCAAGCCTTTGCAAATAAAAATATTTGCTCTTGCCACTATTCTTTAATCTTTTCACCGCTATCCAGCATGATGGTGACCGGGCCATCGTTATGGATTTCAACCTGCATATACGCCTGAAATCGCCCGGTCGCTACGTCCAGACCGGTAGCTCGTGCCTGCTCCACAAAACAGGCAATCAGCTTATCCGCTTGCTCTGGAGGTGCGGCGTCGACGAAGCTGGGTCGCCTTCCTTTCCTGGTATCGGCTAGGAGGGTGAACTGGCTGACAATGAGCAGCCCGGCACGGACATCCAGTGCCGACAGGTTAAACTTGCCTTCTTCATCAGCAAAGATGCGCAGGTTGGCGACCTTTTGTACCAGATACTCAACATCTTTTTCGGTATCACCACCGGCAACGCCGAGAAATATTACGAGCCCCCGCCCTATCTTCCCCACTTCCTCATTGCCCACGGTGACGGAGGCTCTGGTAACACGCTGAAGGAGCGCTTTCACAACACTACTTCCCCTTTTCCTTGCCTGATACCTCTTCCTTGCTCTTCTCTGGTTCCTTGTGCTCTTCCGGTTTACTGTGTTTACGACTATCGGTAATATAAAAGCCGCTGCCTTTAAAAATGACCGGAGTCGAATGGATCACGCGGCGCGACTTACCCCGGCATTGCGGGCACATTGTCACCGGTTCCTCATCAAAGCTCTGCTTCCTCTCAAAATGGAACTGGCACTCGCCGCACTCGTACTCGTATATGGGCACGCTTCACCTCACGCCTTTATTACAGCATATTTTACCGCATCAGGCTCGACAGAGGCAAATAACAGTCTGTGGAAAATTCACGGAATTCCCCTAGACTTACCGCCAAAAAAGAGTTAAAATTTAATTAATGATAAAAATGATGGTAACATCAGGATGGATCTAATGGCGAGAGGCCTGGCAATATGGAAACGAAGCGCTGTGCCGGATTAGGACAGTGCTTTTTATATTAAGGAGGGAAGGCATATGCAGTCCAGCTTGATCGGGAAGATTGAAAAGGCGAATCGCTATGCTCAGGAAACCGACCGCGTAACCTTCAACGAACTGGCCGTAAAATTCCGTGGCGAGAACGACAATTATAACACCAGCTATCAAGATGGCCGGTGGCATTGCACCTGCCCTTTCTTCTCTAACTGGGGACTCTGCAGTCATACTATGGCGCTGCAGAAAATTCTCGGCAATATGCTCCCCGCAGAGGCCCAAACATCTCATCACGAGCTTGCCCGATAATACTGGTAAGTTGGCGTGCCTTCCACTGGCCGCTTTTACCCGCTTTTATCTGCGAAGGACCAGATGATGTTCATGGAAAAGCTGACCGGAGCTACGAGAAAGAACCAGAGCCTTCTTTGCATTGGCCTCGACCCTGACCAGGAGAGAATGCCCGGCAACGTCAGTGTTATTGAGTTTAACCGGGCTATCATTGAGGCCACCTCCGACCAGGTCTGTGCCTACAAGCTGAATTTCGCTTTCTACGAAGCGCTGGGTGACGACGGAATGAGCATACTGAAACAGACTAGAAACTTCATTCCCGATGACATTCCGGTTATCGGTGATGCCAAGCGCGGGGACATTGGCAATACGGCCAAAGCTTATGCCCGGGCCATTTTCACTTACTTTGACTTTGATGCCACCACGGTAAGCCCCTACCTCGGCTATGATTCCATAGCGCCGTTCCTGGAGTACCAGGACCGCGGTATCTTCATTCTCTGCCGCACCTCAAATGCCGGCGCCATTGACTTTCAGGCGCTCAATACCGAAATAGGAGATAACAAATATCTTCCTCTGTTTCAGGTTGTTGCCCGAAAAGCAGGGGAATGGAACATTCACGGCAATATCGGCCTGGTGGTAGGTGCCACCTATCCTGAGGAACTGGAAATCATCCGCCAGCAGCACCCCGATATGCCGCTTTTAATTCCGGGCATCGGTGCGCAGGGGGGAGACCTGGAGCTTACCGTCCGCTACGGGGTTGACCGCCACGGCGAGAAAGCAATCATAAACTCCTCAAGGCAGGTTCTCTATGCCTCAAAGGGAGAGGATTTTGCCCCAGCGGCACGCCAGGCGGCCATTAACCTGAGAGAGCAGATTAACTACCACGTTAAAGAAACCATCTCCTGATTTATACTTCCAGTCTTGATTCAGAGCCATGGACATAAAAATCGGCGATACTGTCCGTTTGAAGAAAAAACACCCCTGCGGCAGCTATGAGTGGCAGGTGGTGAGGCTCGGTGCCGATATCGGCATAAAATGTTTACAATGCCAGCATCGCATCCTCCTGCCGAGAAGTGTCCTTGAGCGCAGAATAAAGGCCATTATCTCCAGAGAAGAACCCGCGCCCGGAAAAACGGCTATTGACCGTGTGAGGGAGCTCGAAGAGAAATTGGCCGATTTGCTGGCGCGCTGGCCAGCCCACTCGGTGCCACTGCACATGTGGCAGCAGCGTGAGGACATCGAGGAGGAACTGGATAGGCTGAGAAAGGAGCCAGAAATAGCCGAAGATGCCGGGTAAGATGGCCATGGTGGTCTTTGATAAATGCCAGCCGGAAAAGTGTCAGCATGGAGCCTGCCTTGCGCTAGCCGCCTGCCCACACCGGCTTATCAAACAGGAAGCCCCCACTACCAAACCCATGTTCCACCCCTCAACCTGCCAGGGCTGCGGCGATTGCGCCCGCGCCTGTCCACTGAAGGCGGTACAGGTCTTTAAATTGTAACTGCTTGTTCAGTTTGTGCTTAAGGTAAATAAGGTTTCAGGAGTTTTTACAGCATAAAATGACCCGCCGCATTATGCATATCGATTTAGACGCCTTCTTTGTCTCCGTAGAGCAGGTACTCAAACCGGAACTGAGAGGTAAACCGGTGGTCGTCGGCGGCAAGCCCGATAGAAGAGGCGTTGTGGCCGCCGCCTCCTATGAGGCCCGCGCCTACGGCGTGCATTCCGCCATGCCGTTGCTCACCGCCAGCCGCCTCTGTCCGCAGGCCATATTCATCGAGGGCAACTACAAACGCTACCAGCAGGCCTCGGCAAAATTTATGGCCATTCTGGGCGACTTCTCCCCTTATCTGGAACCGATGGGCATTGAC
>JADHXF010000004.1 GCA_016783105.1 Dehalococcoidales bacterium
CAGCCCCGTTACTGAAGGGTGCCGATATACTCCTGGCCGCCGACTGCGTTCCCTTTGCCTACGCCGACTTTCACCGGGAGTTCCAGCAAAACCGCGCCCTGCTGGTAGCCTGCCCCAAGCTCGACGACTTCGGCGCCCACCTGAATCAACTCATCGCCATCCTGCAGCAGACGGAACCCAGAAGCATCACCGTGGTGTACATGGAGGTGCCCTGCTGCTCCGGACTGGTATACATGGCGCGAAAAGCCATCGAGGATAGCGGCTCAGATATTCCACTTTATGACGTGACGGTTAGCACCAGAGGGAGCATACTATCACGCCACGACCCTGTCCCATCAGCTTCGACTTGATTAGCGGAAGCCAAATAACTAGAATACTCAGGTGAGCCTTAAAATTGTTCTGGGCGTCGGCAATCCGCTGGGCGGTGACGATGCCGTTGGCTCATACGTCGCCCGCAGACTGAACGAGAAGCTGAAAGAAAAACCAGTTCCGCACGAAGTCATCGCTATAGACGCCGGCCCCGCACCGGAGAATTACACCTCCGTCATCCGCCAGAAGCAGCCGGAACAGTTAATACTGGTTGATGCCGCGGACATGGGGCTGCACCCCGGGTCGATAAGAATTTTACCGCAAGATAAAATAGCGACCCTGTCTTTCTCCACGCACAGTATGCCATTATCGGTATTCATCTCATACGTACGTGGACTCTGCGGACAGGTGTATATTATCGGCATTCAGCCCGAGCGGACGGCAATCGAAGATAAATTATCCGATATCGTGCGGAAAAGCGGTGAACGCGTGGCTGACTTGATACTTGACGAACGGTTGAACGAAATCAGAACGCTCGAGTGAGCTAGTCTTTTGCGTCAGCTTACTGGTCTTCTGATGACGGCTCTGCCTCGGCGCTTTTAGCTTTCCTTTTCACTGATCCGGGAAGTTCTCCGCTATCGGTTACTATCAGCTCGTCGGCAAATTTATCGTAGCTGGAGAGCAGGAAAGCCTCCGTCATGGCCAGCGTGCGTACAGGGCAGACGTCAACGCACTGGGCGCAGAAGCAGCACCGGGAGATGAATATCTTGACCTTTCGCTCTTCGGGCAGAAATTCGATGGCCCGGGTAGGGCATATCTTCACACACTGCTGACAGCCGGTGCAGTTTTCCCTGTCGTAAGCGATTTTGCCCCGGAACTGCGGTGGCACCGCAATCGGTGGATTCAACGCCGCTTCCTGCCTGGCCACCTTATCGAGCAGGTCAAGCGTTGACTCCGGTGCATATTTGGCCGGAAACAGGTTGGTTGCCGGTTTCTGAAAAAGCTGTTTAATTATGGTAATCGCAGCTTCCCACATATCATACCTCAAATCATGGAGTCGACCCAGATAAGCAGCATGCCGACCAGGGCAATGGCAGTCATGGCCAGCACATACACCGCACTGGCCTGCGTGATTTTGAATCGAGCCATGCCGGCACGTATCAGCGTGATACTGAAGAACATGATGACAAAGACCTTGACCAGGAAGAACAGTCCATCGATAATGCCTGCGGGCAGCGCGGCCTGTACCCCGATGTAGGGCGACAGGTTGTAGGGGACGAACAGCGCCACCACCACCGCCACCATGGCAAGCGCCTTGATGACATCCGCCAGGTAGAACAGAAGAAGGTTTCTTCCCGAATACTCAACCAGCATTCCGCCGGCGATTTCCGTTTCCGCCTCGGCAATGTCAAACGGAACCTTGGCGGCCTCCCCGACGGTAACCACCACCAGTGCCAGCAGCATTAATGCCGCCCCGGCGACGCCCACCGGCCCTAACAGGCTCCATATCGGGTAGGCAGCTATCGTGCTCATGAGGAACGGGTTCGCCGCGGTAACCTGGCTGATTTTCCAGGCGATGGACAGGGCCACCACCGCCAGCGGCAGCTCGTAGCTCATCATGATTATCATCTCGCGCTGGGAGCCCACCGTGGCATAAGGGGAGCTGGAAGCAAACCCTCCGGCGACAAAGGCCAGCGAGGGCACAATGAGCAGGTACAGCACCAGTATCACATCGCCATACCGGCCGAGCAACGCCGGCTGTCCGAAAAGCGGAACATACAGGAGCAGTACACCGGTGGAAATAATGGCCAGGAAAGGTGCCGCCGTGAATAGCCAGGGAATGGCGCCCCTGGGTATAATGCTTTCCTTCATGAGCAGTTTCTGCATATCGCGGAAGGGCTGCACTATGGGCGGACCAACTCTTCCCTGCATGTGCGCCACCAGCTTGCGGTCAATGCCCCGGTACAGCATGCCGAAGATAGCGCCAATGGCCACGACGATGGCCGAGCCAATAATGATGACTATGGCATTAATCCACAGACTATCTCCCAATAAACTCATCTTCGCAACTCTTTCGTCTTTTGTACGGAGAGCCGGTGCATCTCCTCATAGTCCATCACGGACTTCTTTCCCGTTACCCGGTCAGTGATAATCATCCGGTTGGTGCAGGACATGCACGGGTCAATAGAAGCGAAGGTGATAGGTACGTCCGCAATCTGCATGCCCTTGAGCATGGTGGGCACAGCCATCAGGTTGACGTAGGTCGGTGCCCTGACCTTCCACGTCGAGAGGGTGCTCACTCCCGCCTCTAGCCGCACGTAGTGAATATCTTCACCACGCGGTGCTTCAACACGCCCCACGCCCTCACCCTCGGCATCAGTAAGCATTTTCAGCAGCCGCGGCATCTTGGCCTCGGTGAGTATGGGGCCTTCAGGCATCCTGGCGATGCATTCCTCTATGATTTCAATCGACTGCGCCACCTCGAGCAGACGGACGATAATGCGGTCGTACACATCACCGACCACGTTACCGGTGACGATATCTGGCGTTATTGCTTTAATATCCATATCGGCATAGGCAGAATACGCCTGGTCCTGCCGTACGTCCTTCGGAACGCCGCTGGCCCTCACCGTCGGGCCTACGGTAATCAGTTTCAACGCGTCTTCCTTGCTCAGTATGCCGACATTCCGACACCGCATCTTTACCGTCTCGTCCTCAAGAAAAATCCGCCTCAGCTGTTCGAAAATACTCTTGTAGTAGTCCAGTCCCTTCTGTATCAGGGGTAGCTGTTCCACAGTAATGTCCCTTCTCACTCCCCCAAATTGAAAGATTGCCTTGGTCACCCGGTTGCCGAAAACAAGCTCAATAAGGTCCATGATCTCCTCACGAACTCTCCAGGTGAGATAGAAGACGGTGTCAAAGCCGATCTCATGGGCGGCCACTCCCGCCCACAGGATGTGGGAGTGTATCCTTTCCATCTCGGCGGCGATGACCCTGATGTACTCGGCGCGGTCCGGCACCTTGATGTCAGCCGTCTGTTCCACCGCCAGAACCAGACAGAACGGATGGCAGATGTTGCAGATGCCGCAGATTCTCTCGGCAAGGTACAGCGTCTGGACCGGGTTATTGCGGTTCATCCCCAGCCATTCAATGCTGCGGTGAACCTGCCCCAGTGTTATATCAACATCAACGACCCGCTCACCATCAATCTCAAGGTTGAGCTGTATCGGCTCCTTGAGCGCCGGGTGAATTGGCCCTATCGGTATAGTATAGGTCGTTTTTTCGGTCTCATTGACTGCCATTTTGGCTGCTACCCTTCCTAATCTTTCCCTTTTGGCTTTCTTCCCGGCAGAACCCGCAGGTATTCCTCCAGTTTCTTATCGTCTTTTCGCCACGGGTGTATACCCTCAGGAAGGTCTCCAGCGAGGAACAATCTCCTCCCGTCAGGTATATCGGTAACCTCTACCCCCATCATCTCCTGCGTCTCGCGCTCGGTAAAGATGGCACCGGGTATAAGATCGGTTATGGTTGGTATCCTCAGATTTTTCTTGGGCAGGGTGACCCGAAGCCCCAGGCTTATCTCCCCGAGATGATTGCCGTAGTATATAGTGAAGTGGTATATCAGCTCCACGTCATCTCCCAGGTCGCTGGACGAAATAATGGCCAGATGAGGATATTTCTGAATGCGGCAGATATGCTCCACCGCGTCCCGGAGGGCCTCCGCTTTGACATGTATCCAGATACTGCAGAAGCGGTTCTTCTTGACGGCCACCTCGCGCTCGTAGACTTTGCCGTCGATGAAATCGCCACCCAGTTTTTTCCTGAAGCTATCAACGATTTCCTGCGGAGCTAGCTTCTCCACCTATGAAACCTCCTGCTTAGCCAGTGTCTCCAGCTTCGCCCATGCCTTCACCACCCCTTCGATAATCGCCTCCGGTCTGGGGGGGCAGCCGGGAATATAAACGTCCACCGGGATTATCTGGTCGATTGGCCCCACCAGGCTGTATGCTTCATAGAAGACATCGCCTTCGATTCCGCAGTTGCCCACCGCCATTACCACTTTGGGGTCGGGGGTCTGCTCGTAAACACGCTTTACGCTGTCCTCCATGCTGCGCCCCACCGGCCCGGTAGCGAGCAGCACATCGGCATGGCGCGGTGAGCCCACCAGCATGATACCGAAACGCTCGACATCGTAACGCGGTGTCAGCACGGCCAGAATTTCAATATCACAGCCATTACAGGAACCGGTGTTTAGGTGGTAAACCCAGAGTGCTCGGTTAAATGCTTTTAGATTCATCGTCCTTCCTGAAACATATTCTACGTTCTAATTTACCATGACCAGTACCAGAACAGTGATTGCCATTACGGCTGCCATCCAGAGGATATAGTCATTGATAATCCCGGTATGCGGTCTCATTATGGTACTGTAAAATCCCTTCAGCGCCTCGAAGAAGCCCCAGTATATATTATGCGCCGGAATATGGCGCTGTTCGGCTGGCGGAACCTGGATGCCGGAGATAAAGACATCGGTCTGCGCCGTCCCTTTCTTGTACCGCTTCTGACCGCGGCTTCTCACGTAGAGCGCCATCACCGCCAGGACCAGCAGCGCCACCAGCCAGACGATCGGGCTCCAGACCGCGTATCCGTACGTTAAAACTGACAACTCCTTATCTCCTGACCTCTATTTACCTTTCTCTTTTTATCTTATAATCTCTAGGGCGCAGCCCCCATAACGCCATTGATGTATGAAGCCTGGTCGAGCAAAGCATCCGTCGCCGGAGCCACGATGGTATCCACCACCAGACCGGGGAAGATGCTGAAGAAGATGATGAAGGCTACCATGATACCCATCCCTATGAGCATCGACCGGGGAACTTCCCGTACCTCGCGGTAAGCGGGCATTTCCGGCCCGGTGAAGGCGGAATAAAATACTTTGGTAAATGATGCCAGCGTCACCAGCGACACGAACATGGCAATAATCGAAAGCAGCGGGTTGAAACGGAAAACCGATTCATAAATAAGCAGCTTCGAGGCAAACCCGTTGAACGGCGGGATTCCGGAAATGGCGAGCGCCCCGATGATGAAGAAAATGGTCGTCCATTTCATGTTATGGCCAAGGCCGCCCATCTTGTTCAAATCCCTTGTCCCGATGCGGAAGAAGATGGCTTCCGCGGTTAGGAAAAGCATACCCTTGTAGAGGGCATTGTTTATGATGTGGAATATGCCGCCGTTCATGGCGTCTCTTCCGTAATTGGCCAGCGCTACGGGGTCGGTGAGCACTGCCAGCCCCACACCCACACCGAGCAGCATGTAACCGCTCTGCGAGATAGCGTGGTAGGCCATGAGACGTTTGATGTCCGTCTGGTGAATCGCCATCATGACACCGATGAACATGCTGAGCACGCCCAGAATGATAACCACCCACCCGATGGCCGTGGTATCAAAGTTGCCGCCATACAGGGTAAAGGTTACCCGGTAGAGAGCGTACATGGAGACGGCGCTGGACGTATAAATCATGGGCGTGATACCAGCCGGCGCCACGGCGTATGTATCCGGCGCCCACATATGCAGGGGAACACCTGCCAGCTTCATAACAAAGGCTATGGCCAGCATGGCCAGTGCAATCATGTCCAGGGTGTTAAATTGCATAGTATTTGCCAGCGCGGCGATGCTCAGCAAATTATATTGACCGTATAATATGCCAATGGCAAAGAGCACCATTAGAGCACTGACCGCAGAAATGACGATGTACTTAAAACCGCCCTCTACGGCATCAGCCAGGTTGACGCGGTATGAGACAAGGCCAGCACCGGCGATGGAAAGTATCTCGAGGAAGACGAACAGGTTGAACATGTCACCGGTGAATACCAGGCCAATCATTCCCACATACAAAAGCATGAACAGCGAATAGAACCGGTCCTGCCCGGTCTCTTTATTCACAAACTGAAGGGAGTAAACCAGCGCTGCCATCGCAACCACCGTCGTGGTCAGGCCCATGAATATGGAGATGCCGTCCACCTGGAACATGATGCGTATCGGTACCATATAGTTTTCCGGTATAGCCAGCTCCGGCACCGAAGCGCCGAGAGTATAGATGCGAGCACCGTTCGTATAGATATCTATGGCCAGGATGGCAACCAGAAATGTGACAAAGCTGAGAAGAGAGACATTAAAGGTATCTCTTACCTTACTGCCTAACCGGCTGAGCAGCGGTATGACAAATGCTGCCAGCAGCGGCACGGCCACAATCAGTATTGGTGAATGTACGGTTAAGTACTCCAAACTCTACCCTTTCAGCAATCTTGATTTCTTGGCGTCAATATCTCCCATGTGGCGATAGATATACATCACCATGGTCAGCATCAGTGCAATCACGGAAACCGTGATGACGATGTTGGTCAGGGTCAGTGCCTGCGGCACGGGCAACACCATAACGCCCTCCGGTGTAGCCGTATAGATGGGAGCAACGCCCCCCGCCCGGTACCCCAGAGCTACCAGAAACAGGTTGACCCCACAGCTTAAAATGGCGATACCCATCACGATTTTTATAAGATTTCGCTTGAACAAGATAATGAACAGAGCCACACCCACCAGGAGCGCTGCGGCAACAAATGGGATATTAAAAGGAATATACTGCATCATTCTTCCATTTCCTCCCCGCTGGAAAATAGCGCCATGGCGAGTACCACCACGGATAGCCCGGCGATGACTTTCAAGCCGACACCGAAATTCATCAGGGGAATGACTCCTCCCGTCCATACGTTACCCGGATTAGGGCCGGTGGGAGGAATACCGCCGAATACGGGGGTGCCCACCAGGAAGTTGTAGAAGAAAATGGTGCCCATACCGGCAAAGGCCATCCCGATAAATATCAAAGCGCCGCTGCTTTCGACGATGGAGAGATGGCTCTCGCGCAGCGACTTCTTAATCTCGCTGGAACCAAACGCCACTATCAGCATGACCACACCGGAAGCGATCACGGCACCGCCCTGAAAGCCTCCGCCCGGCGTGACGTGCCCGTGCATGATAATATACAGGCCAAATACCAATATAAACAGTATCAGCTGGTCAGATATGGTGCGCACAATTTTGGACAGCATTTACGCTTTCTTCTCCTTCTTTTTCAAGGCCCGGAAAAGGAGCAGCACCCCGGTCACCGCGGTGAAGAGCACTGTGGCCTCCCCCAGCGTATCAAGACCCCGGTAGTCAAACAGTACGGCGGCCACCACGTTATTGCTCGCGGTCTCCGCCTGGGAATTGGCAATCATGTAATCATCCATATCGGAAGGCGGGTAACCAAACGGGTGCATGAGCAGCGCCCCGGTGATCAGGAACGCAACCAGTATTATCAAAACAAACCAAGCAACAACCTGTCTCATTACTACTCCATACGTTTCGTCGCCCTGATGGCAATGATAAAGATAGCCGTCGTCACCGCGGCACCAATGCCGGCTTCGGCAATAGCCACATCAGGGGCACGCAACAGATAAAACTCAACAGCCAGAAGGAGACTCAGCACCGCCAGTGCCACCGCGGCGTACAGCAGGTCTCTGGAAATGGCCACAAATATAGCACATATAACAATTGCCAGCGGCATTATGATATGCAGGACGGCAGCTTCAATCATCAATTTCCTTCCCTTCAAGGTCATCAACAACTGCCCTGGCAGGCTTTTCACCGCTGCGATGCGCTGCCCGGGCAATCGCGTGCGCGCTCGTCGCGTTGGTGATGAGCAGAACAACCAGCGCAATTACGGCGTGTATGGAGAGAATAGACTGGGATGAGTAAGCTCCCTCCATTACCCAGATGCTGGCCGACTGCAAAATCACGGCCAGGATAAGGAATATCGAGCCAAACGTGGTGCATTTGGTGGCGGCGTGGAGTCTGGTGTATACGTCGGGAAATCGGTTTAGCCCGATGCAGCCGATCACATTGAAGAACAGGCCAATCGCAATAAATATGTAGGTTATTATATTTAATGCGCCCATTTAGAACTTCTTTCCCTCGATAAATCTGGCTACATAGAGTGTCATAATAAACGAGAGCACCGCATAGACAATGGCGACATCAACAAAGATAACCTGGTTGAACATGATGGCCAGCACCACCAGAAGGGCGACCACCAGCGTATTGGTGGTGTCAAAGGCAACAAGGCGGGTTGGCGCTCCCGGCCCGATGAATACCCTGGCAACGCAGACTAGAACGCAGACTGTCACCACGATTGTTACCGGAAGCCACATTAGCCTGCTATCCTCCTGGCCCAGTCGGGAAAACTGCTGCAAATCGGATGGTAGTCTCTGGGCATCTCCTTGAGTACATCGGGTTTTACATTGATCCAGTGTACGTACAGGTCATTGGTTTTCTCGTCCACATCAATGCTCAAAGTTCCCGGTGTCAATGTGATGGAATTGGCCAGGATGGTGAGGGCCATGTCGTTTTTCAAATTGGGGGAAATCTTCACGATGGCCGGATTTATCCTGCCGGTAATAACGCGGTAGGCAACGTCAATATTCGCCTGCGCCATGGCAAAGACGAACGGGAACAGATAAATGAACCAGATAAACCACCTGACGGGATTTAGCATGCGCAGGCTTTTCTTGAGGTATCTATCCTTGACCAGAGCGGCAACCACGAGGGCGAAAATTGCCCCGATGATTAACTCTGCCGCATTCCATAGAAATAAAGTGCCGGAACCAATAGTTAAAAGAAGGTACAGTAAATAGGCAACAACTGCAGTAATTAAAAATCTCATACTGTCCTATATAAAAAATTCAGTCGAATTAAAATTACTGACTCAAATTAACGGTTTCGGACACACAATCATCGGACAGAATACCAGATGCGTAATATTTTTGTCAAGGCTATTCCAGTACTTATTTTTGGCTAAACCAAGAAATTTTTTGAATTTCCAGGTATTTTGCATAATCAAAATGAGCAGAATGGCGGAAGCAGTTAAAGATTGAATTTCGCGGCGTTACTCCTTAGAATAAGGCTATAACTAGCGGCATAACAGTAGTGTCAACGTCTCGCGGCAACAGGTGATTATACTGAGGGGAAAACATGGATATCAAGAAATATGAAGTTCCGCTTAATAAACTGCGCTGGGAATGCGACCCGAATATCTTTGAATTCAATCACACCAAGAACCTGGCCCCGCTGCGCGAGTTCGTTGGCCAGGACCGGGCGATACGCGCCATTGAGTTTGGCCTGTCCATGGACCGGGAGGGCTACAATATTTATGTTGCCGGCCTGACCGGCACCGGTAAGACCTCGGTGGTTAAAACCTACATCCAGAGACTGGTGGAAAGGAAAAAAGTAGAGGGGAAGCGCCAGCTCGAGGACTGGTGCTACCTGTATAACTTCGCTGACTCTGACCGGCCACAGATTATCAGCCTGCCTCAGGGAAAAGGCAAGCCTTTTCGAAACCAGATAAAGAACCTCCTGCAGAAACTCAAAGAAGAACTGACCAGGGCTTTCTCCAGCGAGGAATATACCTCGGAAAGAAAAAGGGCAGTGGAGGAAAGCCAGGCCAGACAGCAGAAGCTCCTTGAAGAAACCGCCGAGGTAGCACAGCGACAGGACTTCCAGCTACAGATGACCTCGGTGGGACCGGCGCTGTTTCCGGTGATTGATGGCAAGGCGGTTTCCCAGGCTGATTATCTCGTGCTGGACAGGTCAGTGCGCAATAAAATAGAGAAGAAACGAAACGATGTACTGAAAAAGGTGCGTGCCGCCTTTGAAAAGATGCACGAAATCGAAAGCCAGACCGCGGAAAAGGTACAGAACACGGACAAAACGGTCGCTGATTTCACCATATCCCGCCTTTTCCACAACCTGCTCAATGCCTACAAGGACTCGGAAAAAATCGTTCAGTATCTCAACGACCTCAAGTCCTTCACTCTAAACAATCTGAATATATTCAAGGAAAAAGAAGAGCCGCCACAAGCGGTGCTTGGGGTTACGCCTGGCCAGATGATGGGGGGCGTCGACCCATTATTACCGTTCCAGGTGAATATCTTTGTCGATAACAGTGCTGCTGAGGGGCCTCCCGTAATCACTGAATCAAATCCCAACTATACCAATCTGTTTGGCAAAATCGAGCGGCGCTTTCTCTTCGGCGGCTACCTCAGTGACCATACCATGTTGAAACCGGGAGCCCTGCAAATGGCCAACGGTGGCTACCTGCTGCTCAGCGCCAATGATGTCCTGACCAACCCGGCGGTGTGGCCGACATTGAAGCGAGCTATCAGGACCAAAGAGGTCCGCATTGAAGACCCCTTTGAGCAGCTTGGCCTCATCGCTCCGCAGGGACTGAAGCCGCAGCCGATGCCGATAAATGCCAAGGTAATCCTCATCGGCGATGGCATGCTCTACCAGCTTCTCTCCATGTACGACGAGGACTTCTGGGAGATATTCAAGGTAAAAGCCGACTTTGATTTCCAGCTCGACAGAACGAAATCAAACCTCAAGGCCTTCGCCGCTTTCATTGCCGGCTACTGCGAGGATTGCGAGCTGCACCATTTCGACCGCACCGGCGTGGCCAAGGTGGTAGAGTATGCCGCCCGGGTGGTTGGCGACCAGGAGAAGCTGTCTTCCCGTTTTGCCTGGATAAAAGAGCTGGTTGAGGAAGCAGAGTTCTGGGCGCGGCGGGACGGCGCCTCGCTGGTGAACGCCGGGCACGTGGAAAAGGCAATTGAGGAACGGCGCTTCCGCCACAACCTGCCCGACGAGCGCATCGGGGAACTCATCGAGCGTGGCACCATCTTCATCGATACCGAGGGAGAGGTGGTGGGGCAGGTGAACGGCCTGGCTATCTACAGCCTGGGGGATGTTACCTTCGGCAAGCCGTCTCGCATCACCTGCAAGACATTTCTAGGCCGCAGCGGCGTCATCAACATTGAACGGGAATCACAGCTGAGCGGTCGTATCCATGACAAGGGTGTCCTCATCCTGAGCGGCTATCTGGGCTGGAAGTATGCCCAGGAGCACCCGCTTTCACTTTCCGCCAGCCTGTGCTTTGAACAATCTTATGAGGGCGTGGAGGGGGACAGCGCCTCCTCCACCGAGCTTTACGCGCTGCTCTCCAGCCTGTCAGACGTGCCCATAAAGCAGAATATCGCTGTCACCGGCTCGGTGAACCAGAAGGGGGAAATCCAGCCCGTCGGCGGCGTTAACCAGAAAATCGAGGGCTTTTTCCAGGTCTGCCACGCCAGGGGAATTAATGGCGACCAGGGAGTCGTAATACCCAAAGCCAACCTGAGAAACCTGATGCTGCGCCCCGAAGTGATAGATGCGGTAAAAGAGGGTAAGTTCCACATCTATGCCGTCAGTACGGTGGACGAGGGCATTGAGGTACTTACCGGCGTGGCGGCGGGCAGGCGAGGCAAGAGTGGCAAGTATCCGACCGGCACCATCAACCGCAAGGTAGCGGATACCCTGAAAGCAATGGCCGACAAGCTCAAGAAATTTTACGGACCAGCGGGTGAGGATAAACCCAAGAATAAGCGGGCAAGCTAACCGAGGCGCTGCACCAGCCTCTCGCCCAGCGCAAACGCCTCTTTCAGTAAATCCGGGTGCTCTTTAATCTCTCCCTTCTTGTCCACCCCCCGCACCAGCAGCTCATCAACGTACTCCGCACCGAAGGCCTGGAAAAAATATTTTATAACCAGTATCGAGCCATCGAAGAGCTGTTTTCCCCTGGTGGCCCCCACGCCGATAAAGGCGCCTTTCTTGTTAGAATCAGGTATGGTTTTCAGCATGTTTTTTCTCACCCACAGCGCTTGGCAGCGGTCAATCAGCGCCTTCAACTGCGCGGTAACTCCGTAGAAAAACATGGGCGACGCTACGATGATGCCGTCCGCCTCCAGGAGTTTGGGAATAACGATGTCCATATCGTCGCGCATGACGCAGTTGCCGTCCCTCAAACACCCGTAATACTCGCGGCAGGGCGTTATCTTCATCTTGTCCACAATAATTTTTTCCACCCCGGCCTGCCCCTTCCGCGCTCCCTTCAACGCCTCGTCCAGGAGCAGGTCGGTATTGCCTTTTAGCCGCGGGCTGCCCATGATTCCCAGTATTTTCAAAATTCAATACCTTCCTTTATATATATTATCGGGACTTCTCTTTCCTCTTTATAAAGAGCCAGTTTTTGCCGTCGGTGTGAATGAGCACGTAGGCACCGGACAGCTTTTCCCCATTTAGACTGAATTCCAGTCCCGCCGGGGATTCATTGTCCAGCCGGAACGTGCCTTTATCCCAGATTTCCACCGTGCCGGCGCCGTACTCCCCGTCGGGGATAGTTCCGGCAAAGTCAATGTACTCGACCGGATGGTTTTCTGTCTGCACGGCCAGGCGCCTTACGCCCGACACATCAGGCACACCTTTGGGCACCGCCCAACTTTTCAGCACGCCCTCTATCTCCAGACGGAAATCGTAATGCAGGTGGCTTGCCTGGTGCTTCTGCACCACGAAGCGATTCCCCTCGCCACCACCCGCTCCGCCTGCGGGCTCCAGAGTTTTGCTGAATTTACGCTTCTGCCGGTACTCTTCAAGTCCCATATCTACCTCGCTTGAAGCAAGGAATTCAATAGTGAGTGATATTATATTTCGAACCCTGCTGGTAGTCAAGTGTAATAACCTCTTGACACCCATCGGGTACAGGCATATTATAGTGCCACAATAAATAATATGCAGTGTGATATAAGTCATAGAAGGCTGTATTTACGCAGCCTATAATGAATGAAATTAATGGATAGAACCAACAATCAAAAAGGAGAACAGGGAAATGTTCAAAAAAATAATGGTGCCGCTGGACGGTTCCTAACTCGCAGAGTGTGTGCTGCCATACGTCCAGACCATGGCCGAAGCCAGGGGCGTGCAGACGGTCGTCTTCATGCGCGTCGTAGAGCCATTCAGCTTAACGCCGGTTCGGGGTGAGACAGGGTGGTTCACCGAGGAGGAAATGAAACAGGTAGACACCAAGAGCAAAGCAGCTGCGGAGAGTTATCTCGACAAGCTGGTAAGCGGAATTGACTATGGCAAAGTATCCGTTCAGAAAGAGATCCTGGTCGGGAAGGCAGCCGAGTCTCTGGCCGAGTACGCCAAAAAGAACGACATCGACCTCATAATTGTGGCCACCCACGGTCGCTCGGGAGTAAGCCGATGGGTCTGGGGAAGCGTGGCGGACAGACTGCTGCGCTCCGCCCCGGTACCGGTTCTCATGGTGCGTGCGCCGGGCTGCGAACCGCACCATTGATTTTAGATTTTAGAATGTCGAAGGAGGAAGATAATATGGCATATCAGGCCAAGGACTACGGCTATCTTATTGGCATCGAAGGTTTCAGTGAAACGCTGCTGAAAAACCATTTCGCCCTGTATCAGGGCTATGTTAATAACACCAACAAACTGGTAGATTTGCTGAACAGCAAAGCAAAGGATGCCACCAACCCGGAATACGCGGAACTGAAGCGTCGTTTTGGCTTTGAGTTCAACGGCATGAGGCTGCACGAATATTATTTCGAGAACCTCATCTGCCCGACAACCAGACCGGAGACGGTGACCAAGAAACTGGCAGATGCGTTTGGCAGCTATGAAGCCTGGGAGCAGGACTTTAAAGCCACCGGCTCCCTGCGCGGCATCGGCTGGACGATTCTTTACCAGGACAACGCTACCGGCCAGCTTTTCAACCAGTGGATCAATGAGCACGAGAGCGGCCATTTGGCCGGCTGCAAGCCCATCCTCGTGATGGACGTTTTCGAGCATGCCTTCATGACCGACTACGGTTTGAAACGGGCGGACTACATCGCCGCCTTTTTCCAGAACATTAACTGGGAAATCCTCGAAAAAAGGCTTGGCTGATGCTAGTTCAAGAAGGATGAGATAAAAGTCGCTGTCCAGCCGTCAGTAATTGCCTATAATTTGGTAAATAAAAAGAGGAGGTGCCCGGATGGCAGAGCAGATTTGCCCGGCTTGTGGCTGTACCATTGTCGGCGAGGGAGAAGAAAAAGACGGCGTCCTTTACTGCTGTAAGCCCTGCGCCGCTGGCGGACAGTGCGGGTGCGGTTGCTGTGAAATCGTAGAGGAAGAAAAGAAATAAAATTGTCCAGCGGGTTGAGGTGAGGCGGGTCAGCGTCTATAATATTATTTGATGCAACGACAAGGGAGGAAACGGATGGGCGATAAGACAAGGCCACGCCTCACCGAGACCGTTCACGGCGCGGGTTGAGCCTGCAAAGTAGGTCCGGGAGACCTCGCCAAAGCATTAGCCAATCTTCCGTTAGTCTCTCATCCAAATCTGATTGCCGGTATGGAGAGAGCTGAAGACGCTGGCGTGTACAAGCTGACCGACGACCTGGCGATTGTCCAGACGCTGGACTTCTTCACGCCTATTGTGGATGACCCATTCTCGTTCGGGCAGGTGGCTGCGGCCAATGCGCTGAGTGACGTGTATGCGATGGGCGGCCGACCGCTTACCGCCATGAATATCGTCTGTTTCCCGATAAAGACCATGGACATATCTATCCTGAAAGAGATACTGGCCGGCGGTCTGCAAAAAGTACACGAAGCGGGCGCCATCGTGGTGGGTGGACACACGATTGAGGACGCCGAGTTAAAGTACGGCCTTTCCGTCACCGGGGTCATCCATCCGGAAAAGGTGGTTCTCAATACCGGGGCCCGGGCCGGCGACAAGCTTATTCTTACCAAGCCGCTGGGCACAGGCATCATCAGCACCGCCATAAAGAGCGGTGTGGCCAGTGCCCGTGCTGAAGCCAGGATAGTCAAAAGCATGACCACCCTCAACCGGAAAGCAGCCGAGCTTATGCAGGAGGCAGATGTAAGCGCCTGTACGGACATTACCGGATTCGGTCTTCTCGGCCACGCCGGCGAGATGATTGACGGCAGTGACGTTGGCATGGTCATCCATTCCGCAGCGATGCCGTTTTTCCCTGAGGCCAGAGAATATGCGAAAAAGGGCATAATTCCCGGCGGGCTGAACCGCAACCGCGACTTCCGCGCCCATATGGTTACCATGGCAAAGGCCGTCCCCGATTATCTGGCGGATATACTCTTTGACTCTCAGACTTCAGGCGGGCTGTTCATCGCCGTCGCTCCCGAAAAAGCAGAGAAACTGCTGGCAAGCATGCACCGGGAAGGCATCCCGGAAGCGGCTCTGGTTGGCGAAGTCGTGGCTGAACCAAAAGGGAAAATAATCGTTGACTGAAATAGCTGTTGATTGACAAAAACAGCTTATCCTGATTAAATGGTGCATTGTCAGTTCCATCGTGAAGGAGGTTGATGATGAAAAAGATTCTGCTCCTGTCCGGTATGGTAATCATGATACTGGCGCTTGTTGCCACCGGCTGTGGCGGTAAAGGTATTGTCGTTGGCTCAAAGATTGATACTGAGGGCGCGCTGCTGTCCCAGATGATTATCCTCATGCTCCAGGACAACGGGTTTGACGTTGTCGATAAATCAGGAACAGGGCCAACGCAGGTGGTGCGCAAGGCAATTCAGAGCGGTGAGATTGACATCTACCCCGAATATACCGGCAACGGCGCCTTCTTCTTCGATGAGACGGAGTCAGATGTCTGGAATGATGCCCGGAAAGGCTGGGAACGGGTGAAGCAGCTTGACTTCGAGGCGAACAACATCGTCTGGCTCAAATCAGCACCGGCCAATAACACCTGGGCAATCGCCATACCGGGGGAACTTGCCGGGAAAGAAGGCATCAGCAGCCTGGAGGACTTTGCTGATTATGTAAACCGTGGCGGCTATATAAAACTGGTCGGCTCCGAGGAGTTTGTCACCAGCCCCGTTGCCCTGCCCGCCTTCCAGGAGGCTTATGGCTTCACCCTGAAAGAGGGTCAGCTTTTAACGCTTTCCGGCGGCAACACGGCACAGACGGAAAAAGCGGCTGCCGAGGGAACGGATGGCGTTAACGCTGCGATGGCCTATGGCACTGACGGTTCGCTGGCGGCGCTGGGCCTGGTTGTCCTGAGCGACCCGAAAAACGTCCAGCCCGTCTATGAGCCAGCACCAATCATCCGCAGTGAAATTCTGGAAAAGCATTCTGATATTGAGTCCATCCTCAACCCGGTATTCCAGTCCCTTGACCTGGAGACGCTGCAGGCCCTTAACGCCAAAATCGCCTTTGAGGGACGGGTAGCGGCTGATGTTGCCCGTGAATACCTCGTCGCCAAGGGCTTCCTGAAATAGCGTCTTTGAGGATATGAAAAATGATGATTCGGCAATGGGTCACCCGTAACAGTGTGGCCGTTACCGGGTCTCTTCTCGGTCTTTGCTCTCTACCATTTGGCTGGCTGACGCTCAGGGCCAGCCGCCTTGCCGCCGGCACGAGTCTGCAACTCTGGGAAGCGTTTGGCTGGAGCGTGGCGGCGGCTATCATTATATTATGGCTTGCCTGTCTGTCCCTCAGCCTGACTAAAAGAAATAAATGGCGCTCCATCACCACTGGCATCACCGCCAATGTGATTCTTATTCTAACCTTCATCTTCGCCGGGCTGGCAGCAAAGACGCTTACCGCAACCGGCCCGGAGTTTGCCCGTGTTTCGCTGAGCGCCGGAGTCTGGATTGCCGTTGCCGCTGTCTACGTTCTGATATTCGCCGCCCGCCAGAGCCTGCACAATTACAGGGTCTGGCAAAATATAATCGCCTGGACCGGCCTGGCGGCGGTTATTATTCTCCTGCTTACCGGCGGGCTGAACAACATATCCGTAGTGCAGGAATTTCTCGGTCGTGAATCACGCTTCCAGCAGGAACTAATCAAGCATGTCTTTCTTTTCGGAGGCAGCGTGACGGCAGGCACGCTCATCGGTATCCCGCTGGGCATATGGGCCGCGCGAAGTCGCCGTGCCGAAAAGCCGATTTTCTACTTCGCCAACATCACCCAGACCATACCCAGCCTCGCCCTCTTCGGACTGCTCATCGCACCACTCTCTGCGCTGTCTTTTGCCTTTCCCGTCCTGCGCGAATTCGGCATTCGGGGCGTGGGCGCAACACCGGCGCTGATTGCCTTAGTCATCTATTCGCTGCTGCCCATCGTCAGAAATACCTTTGTCGGCCTGCGTCAGCTTGACCCGGCGGTAATTGATGCCGGACTGGGCATGGGCATGAGCCGACCCCAGGTCTTCCGCCGCCTTGAGGTCCCGCTTGCCGCCCCGCTCGTGCTGGAAGGAGTCAGAACCGCCTCGGTACAGGCGGTGGGCCTGACCGCGGTGGCGGCGCTCATCGGGGCGGGGGGATTGGGCTGGTTCGTCTTTCAGGGGCTGGGGCAGGCTGCCCCCGACCTCATTATACTCGGGGCTATCCCCATCATCGTCCTGGCCCTGGTCATAGACGCGGTAATGCGGGCCTTGGTCCGCATCAGCACGCCGAAAGGGCTGGCGGTAGGAACGTCATGATAAGGCTGGAAAAAGTTACCAAAAAATACGGCGCGATGGTTGCCGTCAACGACCTCTCCTTTGAGGTGAATGGGGGTGAGGTATGTGTCCTCATCGGCCCTTCCGGCTGCGGCAAGACAACCACCCTGCGCATGATAAATCGCCTCATCGAGCCTACTTCCGGGCGCGTTCTGGTCGATGGCAGGGATACCGGACAGGTGAAACCGGAGCAGCTCAGGCGGTCCATCGGCTATGCCATACAGAGTGTGGGACTTTTCCCTCACCTCACCGTTGCCGCCAATATCGCCACCGTGCCGGAGCTGCTGCACTGGGACAAACCGCGCATTGCCCGCCGGGTCGAAGAGCTGCTGACGCTCGTTGGCCTCCCCCCGGCAGAGTACACGGTAAAATATCCCAATCAGCTTTCCGGCGGAGAAGCCCAGCGTATTGGCGTGGCCCGTGCTTTAGCCGCCGACCCGCCGATACTGCTTATGGATGAGCCCTTCGGCGCCGTTGACCCATTGACCCGGGAAAGGTTGCAGGCCCAGTTTGTCGCCATCCAGCAGGCAGTGAAGAAGACGGTCATTCTGGTCACCCACGACCTCGATGAAGCCATCAGGCTGGCCGACCGCATCGCCATCATGTCTGCGGGAAAACTGGTACAGTACGACACACCGGAGACGATACTTTCCCGGCCAGCCAGCAAGTTTGTCCACGACTTTGTCGGGACGGACCGTGCCCTCAAGAGGCTCTCCCGCCTCAGCGTGGAACGTTTTATCAGGCCGGCACCATCGGTAGCCATAGGTGCCTCGCTTAAAGAAGCAGAAACAACCTTTGGCAATCGGCGGTTCGCGTGGGCAACTGATAGCAACGGACAGCTGCTCGGCTGGATAGACCGGGCAAATCTTTCCGAGGTTAATTCGGTTAAGGAAGCCCTGGATGCCCTGGACGCAAAGGAAATCTCGCTGACACGTTCCGCCACGTTGAGAGAGGCGCTTTCGCGTATGCTCGGGCTGGGATTCAAGAGCATTCCGGTGGTGGATGAGAACTCAAGACTTATCGGCGAGGTAACGTTGAGCGATGTCGAGGCGGCCACTGCCGAGGGGGAGGAATAAACCATGCGCCACCGGCAAACACGGCGCTGGATTACCCTGACAGTACTGAGTGCGGCATTTATCGCCCTCATCGCCAATATGGGGATATGGGAGGTATCCCTCAGGTACCTGTTTCCGCAGGAATCACAGGTGCTTCACCCACGCGCCAGCCTGCTCATTCTGGTTGTTGAACACCTGGAACTGGTCAGCATCTCCAGCAGCCTGACCATACTCATCGGGGTACCGCTCGGCATATGGGTGACCCGTCCCGGCGGGCGGAATTTCCTGCCCATCGTCACCGACCTCACCTCATTCGGCCAGACGTTTCCGCCGGTGGCGGTGCTGGCCCTCGCCGTGCCCATGCTCGGCTTTGGCCTGGTACCGACGGTGGTCGCCCTTTTTCTCTACGGGCTGCTTCCCGTGGTGCGCAATACCATTGCCGGCCTGCGCGCCGTGCCTCCCCATCTGCTCGATGCGGCTTACGGCATGGGGATGAGCCGTCTGCGGGCGCTCATTCGCATCGAAATCCCGCTGGCGGCACGGGTTATCCTGGCCGGTGTCCGCATCAGCGTCATTATCAACATCGGCACGGCTATGATCGGGGCGGCTATCGGGGCGGGGGGACTCGGCTCACCGATAATCGCCGGGCTGGTGCAGGACAACCTCGCTTACATTATCGAAGGTGCCGTGCCGGCAGCCATTCTGGCCGTCCTCGCCGACCAGCTTCTGGCCAATGTTGAAGTCAGCTTTGCCTATCTACCTGAAGAAGCAAAATCCTGATTCAGGAATAACCGTTTAACATATCCAGCACCTCTCATCTTTCAACGGGTCAGCGCTAAAACTAAAGCTGCCTGGAGCCAGCAGAAATGCTCGCCGGCTTTCATGGATGTATAATTTAAAATAATGGCCGGGATAAGGCTCATCGACAAAAAGGGCTCCACCCTGCACGACTACCCATATAGCACGCCCAGTCGGAAGTGCCCGCATTTCTGGATAATCAACGTTACCCCACCCGGCCCGGCCCACTGCCTGCACCACTGTCTCTACTGCTATGCCCGCGAGGCCATCTATTCGAACTACTCAACCGAAACGCTCATTTATCGCAACCTGCCGGAGCTCGTGGAAAAGGACTTGAAGCGGATAAATCTCTGCCCGCCCATCTCCATCTCCAACGTTTCCGACCCCTGCCAGCCCATCCCGGAACTCCAGGCCGAGGTTAAGAGATTAATACAACTCTTGATGGACTACGGCGTCTCTTTTGCCATCACCACCAAAGGCGACCCGGCCTTCCTCCTGGACCTGCCCGGTTTCACCACCTACCGGCCGAAATTCATTGCCGTCACCATAGAAGGCACCGCCGATATTTTGCACCTGCTTTCGCCGGCGGCGCCACCACTGGAACAGCGACTGGCGGCAGTGCGACGGCTTTCCGCTCTGGGCATAGACACTCTGATACGCTTTGACCCGGTTTTCATTCACCTTTACCAGGCCCTTTACGGCGATACCTGGCTCGAGGAAATTGAGGAACTTATACACACCTTTGCCGAAACCGGCGCAAAGCACATCATCTGCAGTACCGGCCGGCTGTCCCGGAAATCAGCCAGTCCGGATGGCGTAAGCTTGTGGCAGCGTATCTGGCAGGTTATCAATCGCCAGTCCCCGGAAGCCGCCCGAAGCTTTGAACGGGAGTACAGTTATGAGCGCGGCGGCACCAGCCAGGGATACCTGCTGCAGATGGGTATTCGCCTGGCGCTGCACCAGCGGCTCAGAAAGCTGACAGAAGAAACCGGGATGACATACGCCACCTGCCAGGAACTCGGCGCTGCCGAATCTGACTCCTCCGGCCTGCCGCACTGCGAGCGTTTCCGGCTGCCTTTCGCCCGGAAGCAGGCGGACGGCCGATTCCAGGCCATCGATGAGTGCACGGCCAACTGCCACGTTACCTGCCGCAATATAACCCGGCCGCCCTGCGGGCGACCCGAGCTTGCCGCGCCCCGACCATTCAAAATCAGTAACCTGAAATAGCCGAAAACAGGGGGCAAACCAGACGCAAATTGTGCTATAATAGAGGCCGTATACGCAGCATTTGCCGGATAGGAGGTTCCTTCAATCAGCAAAAAGGAGAAGCGTTATCACCTTGCGGGCTGGCTTCTGTTTCTTGTCTGCGCCTTCTTCTTCATCGCGCAGAGTCTCACTGACAATAATATACTGGGTCTCAGCGGCAGCATCATCTTTTTTGCCGGTTGCATCGCCTTCCTGATTCCGCTCTTGGGCAACTGGCACAAATGATAAAAACAATAGAGCGGATGTAGTACAATAGAAAAAGATAATTCTCCGACCCTGCATTTGATATCCATCTCCGATAGCAAACGATAGACTGAGGTGATTTAATTATGGATGCGAGTGGCATACTGTTCATTATCTTGTTAGTCATACTTTTCATTCTGTCGGTCATATTCATCCCCTACTGGCTGACAATGCGTGCTATCCCGAACGTAGTCAAGGCGTTCCGAAAGAAGAACGCCGTCGGAGCACGTAACGCCCTGGACATTGAAGAGCTGGGGCTGAAACCGAAGTCCATATTCCGGAGAATGCTCACCCGGCGTGATTACAGTCAGCAAGCCCTGCAGTTTCTCATCAGAGCCGACGTGGTTGATATTACGGAAGAAGGCAAATTTTTCCTCAACGATGAAAAACTGATGCTCTCCAAATGGCGACATCTATAGCGGCAATGAAATAAGCTCTTTAATTAATTCCGGCGAAATCTTATGGCACACTGGACGGAAGAGCTTTTCAAGGAAAATCCAGAGCTTTTTGTGGGCCATTTCGAGGAGCGTCTTGCGCAGGCTCCGAGGGAAATAAACGCCCTTCTCAGATACCTGAAAGACCAGGGATTCCGACCGGAGCGTGTCCTCGACCTGAACTGCGGCATCGGCCGCCACGCTATAGCTCTGGCGCACCATGGTATTCAGGTCCTGGGCACGGATATATCATCGCACTATATTCAAATCGCGGCAAGCAAAGCCCGGGAAGAGAAAGTTGCCGACCGGGTGAAATTCAGAGTGGTGGACATGCGCCGCGTCACTTCAAGCCTCCGCAGCGAGCCGCCGTTTGATGGCATCGTTTGCCTCTGGACTTCATTCGGCTTCTACGACAACAAAACCAATGAGAACATACTGCGTGACTGCCTCACGCTGGTGAAGCCCGGCGGTTTCTTCGCCCTGGACATTGTCAACAAGGACTGGCTGCTCCGCAACTACTCGGAAAAGGGATTTTCCCGATACAAAGACTGGATTGTACTGGAGGAAAGGAAACTTGACCTCAAGAAATCGCGAAACTACAACACCTGGTTCTTTCTGAAGCAAACCGAAGAGCTGGTTTTTAAAGTTGAAAATATAATCGAGCTCGACCACCACATATGGAGCCTGCCCGAGCTTATCACGCTTTTTAACCGTACCGGCTGGCAGTTCAAAGCCTCCTACCCAGGATTCGCCACTGGATTCACCCAGCGGAAGGTTACTTCTGCATCCGCGGAAGACGACGTTTCCAGATGGCCCATGCTTCTGGCCATATCCCGTCGCCCGGACTAAAAGAGTATTATTATAAATTATGGCAGACAAAGCGGCTATCTACATCGGTACTTCTGGCTGGTCTTACCCCAGGGGCGAGGGCACCTGGACCGGCTACTTCTACCCCGCCGGCAAAATAAATGAACTGGAGTACTACAGCCAGTTCTTCAATACAGTGGAGATAAACAGCTCTTTTTACCGCCCGCCGAACCCCGGCTACGTTCACAACTGGGTCCGCCATACACCAGGAGACTTCCTCTTCACGGTGAAATTATGGCAGAAGTTCACCCATCCCCGGATGTACGAGGCAGCCACCGGCGAGGCAGCAGCGATATCACAGAGGGACGTCGACCTTTTCCACCACAGCCTGGAGCCACTCTACAAATCGGGGAAACTCGGTGCGCTGCTGGCTCAGTTCCCCCCGAGCTTCAGGAATGACCGTCACGGCCAGCAGATACTCTCCGCCGTAATCAGGACATTCGGCCAGTACCGGCTTGCCGTTGAGTTACGAAACCGCAGTTGGAGTGATGATAAGCATACCGCCGAGCTGCTCAGGGAACATGGTGTTGTCTGGGTGCAGGTTGATGAGCCGAAGTTCCCGTCCTCTATCGCCGCCGATGTTCCACTGACGACTGACATGGCCTACTTCCGCTTCCACGGGCGTAACAAAGAAACGTGGTGGACCGGTGATAGCGAGACACGCTATAAATACCTGTATTCTCCTGAAGAGATAAGGGAACTGGCCGATAAAATGAAGCCCGCCATTGAGCGGACTAACCTCGCCTTCGCCTTCTTCAACAACCACTGGCAGGGGTATGCGCCGCGCAACGCCGTTGATATGAAGAGGGCGCTGAAACTTCCGGTCCAGGAGTTCCACGTTCCGGAAAAGTTGCTTGACGAAGAGCAGTAATAAACAACCGGCAGCGGCCGGGCCTGAAGTTACCCAAAAATATATGGGCCGAGCTATGCCCAACCCATATATTTTCTTTTAGAGTAACCGGAGTTTATCTGTTCGATCTTACTTTACGGAAACAATCACTGCAATACACCGGTCTGTCTTCACGTGGCTCGAATGGTACTTCAGTATTCTTGCCGCACTCGGCACATACCGCGGGAAACATCTGGCGCTGCGGTCTATCTCCATAGCCGCTGCTTCCAGAGCGTTCCTGCTTCCTTGCCTGCCGGCATCCGGGACAACGCTTGGGTTCGTTGGTGTACCCTTTGGACTGGAAAAATTCCTGCTCCTCAGCGTTAAAGGTGAATGAATTCCCGCAATCGGAACATTCTAGTGTCTTGTCCTCAAAGCTCATTAGGATGACCTCCTCTCTTCTTTTTTGGTTAGATTCCTTGGTCATCCAAAACGTGAGGTAACCTGTATTGCATGACTCAGTATGTGATAACCAGCACTAAACCTATTATCATTATATACTAAATTTTCAGGCTTGGCAAACAACTGGATATTCAAGAGGAAGTCAAGACTTGATACGCGGAGCTGATAAAGGGTATTCACTAAAAATTATTCTCAAAAATAAAAAATATATACAAAATTACTTGACAAGTGCTACCACATATGTTATATCATGTTCAATATGTCAAAACTGGCGGGTAAGATTAAACGGTGCCGGGGCCTTAAGGGATGGACGCAAGAACAACTTGCGAGAAACATCGGTGTCTCGCTGAATACCGTTCAAAGATGGGAATCAGGTAAAACAGTGCCATCACCACTGGCCATGGAAAAACTTCAGGAATTACTGGAAGACGTCCTTGATGGGGACCAACTCAGGTTGTTTTTAGAATGAATAGCACTAATATTCTGGCAGATGGAACCGTTTATAGTAAGAGAAAGAGCTTCTGCCCTTTTTCTACCCATTCTTTAGAGACGTATAAATCCATCGCCGGTGATGGAAAAATAGAAAAACTACAGGGTATAAGCCAGCGACTCAAAGGCCTGAAGATACTGGAACTGAATTCCACCGCTCAAGGTGGTGGCGTCGCCGAGATGCTATATAGCTCGGTCCCGTTTCTAAATATGCTGGGCATAGAAGCGGAATGGAAGATTATCCAGGGGCATAGAAGCTACTTTGAATGCACCAAGAAGCTTCACAATTTATTGCAGGGCATGAAGGGCGCTTTCACCCCGGAAATGAAGCGGATTTACCGCAGTCAACTTGAGGAGTGCGTCAGCAACAATATTATCGACTATTCGCCAAACGTCGTGAACGTAAATGATCCTCAGCCGATGCTACTATGCCGGTACCTAAAGAAAGCTACGGAACACTGGTTCTGGAGATGCCACATAGACGTAGAGCCGGCAATAAGGTCGAAAAATGGCCTACTGAGTTTAATCAACGACTGGATTGTGGGTTATGATGCTGCTATATTCTCAGCCGCCCGTTACGTTTTCCCACCCTGGCCTGTACCCAAGTTTATAATCCCTCCCTTCATTGACCCTTTTTCTGAGAAGAACCGGGAGCTGACTAAAGAGGAGATAGACAGGGTTCTGGCTAAATACGAAATAGACCAGGCAGTTCCTATAATCGCGCAGATTAGCAGATTCGATCCCTGGAAAGGATTGGACAGGACCATTGCCACCTTCCGTCAGGTAAGGAAAGAGAGAAAATGCCAGCTTGTGATAGCCGGGGGTTCTGCTACTGACGACCCGGAAAGTGAGATGATTTTAGACGATATTTACTCAAAAACAAGAGGCGACGAGGACATTCACGTACTAAATCTTTCGCTAGACAATCGCCTCGAGAATTATACGGAGGTAAACGCCCTCCAGCGCGCCGCGAGCGTGATAATGCAACCATCAACCAGAGAGGGCTTTGGACTTGTGATTACCGAAGCGCTGTGGAAAGGTAAACCAGTTATTGCAAGTAATGTGGGGGGTATACCCTTCCAGATTAAAAAAGGAAATACGGGCTATTTTTACCAGAATCCAAAAATAACTGCGCAGAAAATAATCTACTTGCTGGACAACCCGCAGGTTGCTGAGAGAATAGGTAAAAGAGGCCGGAGATACGTGCAAGAACACTTCCTAATTGTTGACAGGATAACCGACTATCTCATGTCCATAATCATTACTATGAACTCAACCCCGGCCAGGGAAAAACTCACTGAAAGCGTAACCAGCTTTTATCCGTGGTGAATGACCTAGCCTCTTAAGTATATTTTCAACCCCATAATAACAGCGGCTGGACCTGGTGAAGTTCAAGACTTAATGCCTGTGCTATAATAGCTTCAAGTTACAACGTTTTATTGGAGAGTAGTATGGATAATTCAGTAGTACTATCGGTTGGTGATAGTCATCATATTCGGCTTGGCAAAGACCGTATTGTTTACTCCGGTATGCCATCCGAAAAAGTATTTTCAATCGTCCAAATGAAATGGGAATTCTTCTATCGTGGATATGCTTGGAATCTGTTTTTCCCCGTTGGACAAAGCAAAATAAGAATAGATGGGATTAATATGCTAGTGGAAAGTGTAACTCCAGATGAAATTAGATTAAAGGTGTGATACGAGGCAATAAGAATTATAACTGCGGGAGGCAATATGAAGTTAATCGCATTCGTCCTGCTAATAATCGGGACTGCTGGCCTTCTACTCAACGAGATTATTTTCGACTGGGGTAGAGTTGCAACCCTAATATTTGCTGTTTCCAATCTTATAGGGCTTGCTACTTTAGCTTTTTCCTATTGGAGAACAAAGGACAAGAAGTAGTAAATATAAACAAGTGGCAGCGGGTGGATTTGAACCGTTATGAATAAGACGAAAAAACCGATAATCGGAGGGGTTTTAACTATTTTTTCTGGGCTTCTTGGTTTATTAGGAATTGCCAGTTATGCTATCGGTTTCGGTGATGCGGGTAGCGGTATTGGTAAAGGAGATATGCCTCCATTTGTGCCAAGTATCATATTCGGTATGTCAATACCGGCCGTCATAATTGCCCTACTTGCTATTGCCGGAGGAATACTTGCCGTACTAAGGAAACGATGGCGGTGGTCTCTTGCTGGTTCAATTGCAGCTGCATTGTCTTTAATTATTCTTGGGATACCAGCCATAGTACTTGTTGCTATATCTAAAGACGAATTTGAATAGAGTAAGAAAACAAACAAAGTGGCAGCGGGTGGATTTGAACCGCTAGATGGTTAACTGTCAATAATGGTATTATTAACTATACAAACAATAGATTTATAAGCTGGATGTGTAGCAATGAACATTGGTAACAAAGTCAAAATAACGTGCGGCGAATTTCAAGGCAAAGTCGGTCAAATAAAGGCTCGCCATATGAATGCAATCCCAAGTGAAATGAAAAACATAAGAGCAGGAGTAATAATAACCAGTAGAAATAATGAAACGCTGTATAGCGTTCTTCTTGAAGGGGATAGAGACATCATGTATTTCCCGAAGAGTTGTCTTGAATTAATTTCCGATCAATAGTGAACAGATATAAAAAACATCAGGATTCGTGTCTGCGAAAGAAAGTGGCAGCGGGTGGATTCGAACCGCCGACCAAGGGCTTATGAGGGCCAGTGCCGATTTTTACTTATGACCTATTAGCAGCAAATAGGTACGCAACATTTTCAATCTCATTTTTCATTTCGTTCAATGTAAGACTTGTGGCATATCCTATCTGCCCGATGCGGTTTACTATCCCAAGCCCTTCGGTATAGTCATCACACCCGAGTCTGCCCGTATTGATATTTCCTTTGTGTTTTAATGGGTATCTCGAACTACTCTCATGAGCGAATGTTAGATAAGTTAGCCACAGAAGTGAGTATGAAAAACCCCATGTGGATAAGTAATTCGCAGTCATATCGTCTCTATTAATGCTGTTAGCTGCTTGAAGCCCAAAGCTGTCCATAATTTTAATAAATTCCAACGGAGCTTTTAACTGTTCTTCTGAAAGAGGAGTAGTTTTTAACTGGCTGGAAAGTCCCTCACTCAGTTTTCTAATGAAGTCATCTGCGTTTTCGACATCATAATGGCCTTTACGAATTCCCATACTGGGTAAAAGACTAAAAGTACTTTTTATTGTATCCAGAAACTTCTTTCGAACAAATATTGATGAATCTAGCAGTTTGTCAATTACTTCCGGTTTCAGACTTAAGGTTTCTTGTTTAAAACTAACCCTTTTCCCCTCTTTAGAAATAAGTGGGGTTTTACCCAATACTTGGCTTTCCAGGACATTTAATTTTGATTCTCCATCTGGTAAATCTATTCCCATAAGGCCAGCGATGGAATCTAAGCCTAAATCCCTTATTTTGGTAATCATCTTGGTATTCAAATTAAGTATTAATGCTAAACTATTATGACTATAGAAGCGAACAAAATCCCTAGCTTCATATTGCCCCGATGCAATTGCAGCTGCCTTTACAGCTTTCTCAATGCTTTGTTGCAATAGATAGACAGCTAAAGCTGGGTCAGTACACCTAACTGTCTTTTTCGTTTTACTGTCAAAACTGACTAGTTTCTTGAATAAGTTGAAGTCTTTATTCGCTCTATTCAACCAACGTTTCGCATGTTCGACATTACTTGTGGCTTTTCTTTTATCTATGGCCATTGAATACCTCGCTGTCTTGAGCTCTTCTCTAACCCCATGTTGCTTAACCTACCATCTCTTTACACATTATACAATTGCTTCCGTCAATTTTCAGAAGTAGGGAGAAGGTCAATAGGTATGTAGCACATATTTTAGCTGTAAAAATAACAGGATGGAAAAGTCCTATTACTATAATTAATTAGGTATCAATCCATTTTGAATAACTTTCGTCTACTGCATAACCATCATATATGATTTGTACTATGTAACGAGTGTGTTTATCTTGGGGTACTCGTAGCTTTATGGTTACTGTTATTTCTTTGTTAGCAGGCAATGTAAATACCTCGCTTTGTTGAGTGTTCCATACTTTATTATCGCCCGCGTCAAATCCGGCATTTATAAAAACATTTTCTGCAGTCGCTGTACCTAAATTCTTAACAGTGACTTTCATTTCAGCGGATATGCTTGTCCTGTTAGCTTCCCAATCGTGAATAAGTATTGGAACAGATACCATTTCATAAACTCTTGCTTTAGTACCGTGATATTGTTCTGGCAGTATTCCAATTCCCCATTCTATTCCAGTCGTTTCGATATAATAATACTTTTCTCCATTGTAGTTGTAATAACTTCCAGTTGTGCCTTCCCCCCCCAGAACTCCAACTCCCATGTGATGAGGAAATTGGATTAGTACGATTTTATACTTCATAGCGTATAGAATGGATGCAAGCAGAATCGAAGTATCCTCGCAATCACCCCCATAATCCACCAACGTCTCAATAGGATATCTTGGGTATTCATCGTATGGTGTAGTAACATTGTCAACCGTATAAGGCAGACTTTGGACGAATGTGGATACGAATTCTACGGTCTTATACGAAGTATAGCTATTTTCTTCAGCAAACTTTTGAAGCTTGGATGCTATGAGTTCAATTATCTCGTCATCAGAAGGATGTGTTACATAGACTGAATAATTCTGAGTAGGCGACCTCGGTAATCCTCTAAAATAGTCGTAGATGGCCAGAGGTATTCCAAATTCCCACTCAATCTTGTGCAAGTCATAGTTCCAAATATAACGATGTGTAACAACCTCTTTGGTCTGTGGGATTTGTTGAATTATCTCTGATAATTTAGTTGATTGGGTTGTTGATGGCGTTGACTCGGGTGTCTTTGGAGCAGGTTGAGTCGGTGTCTGTGGCGTTGTTGCTGGAGAAGGTGGGGGTAGGGTAGATTCCCCAGAATTGAAGATAATATAGCCAAAGAAAATTGCAATTGCGATTATAAATAAAAAGCTCAGGCAACCTTTCATTTGATTCTTGTTCCAATAAATCCTTATTCTTATCTGTCAATTATATATCTCCAAATAGTTGTTTTTGTCAATAAACTAGCTAAATTTATCTTAATTATAGTTTGTTCTCTATGTAGGAATTGAGTCTAAAAACAAGTGGCAGCGGGTGGATTTGAACCGCCGACCAAGGGCTTATGAGTCCCCTGCTCTACCTCTGAGCTACGCTGCCAACAGAGTAGAATATAGCATCAACTGCCTTTGCTGTCAATTTCTCTTAATAACGTGGACGCCGGTCGCTTTAAAAGTGGCGTAAACCTTCTTCCCCTTGGTTAAACCCATTTCTTCAGCCGACCTTTTGGTTATCATGGCCACCAGGGGAAACCCGCATTGAATCTCAACACGCGCCAGAGGCCCCATATTAACCAGCCAGGTGATTTCCCCTTCAAAAGAATTCCGGGCGCTGCTGGAGATTCGGGTAAGGGCCAGCGTGATGTCCTCCGGCCGGATACAGGCGCACACCTCTGCGCCAACCGGGTAATCGGAAATCGCTTCGATAGACCCTCCTGGGCTCTCGAGAGTGGCCATGTTATCTTCACTGGACGCGATTACGCCGTCGATAATATTCTCCACGCCGACAAACTCAGCCACCTCCCTGTTGCGCGGCGATGTAAAAACGTCCTTTGAGCTTCCAGTCTGCAATAGTTCTCCGTCCATCATCACGGCCACCCGGTCGGCAAGACGCTGCCCCTGCGACAGGTCATGCGTCGCCATAATGATGGTGGTAGCATACCGTCTGATAATGCCGCTGATTAACTCCTCGATGCGGGCTGCCGAAAGCGGGTCAAGATTGGCCATTGGCTCATCCAGCAGCAGAACCTCAGGTTCAATGGCAATCGCCCGGGCGATGGCTACCCGCTGTACCTCTCCCCCGGACAGGTACCTGGCGTTCTGGTTACGGTAATCAGAAAGGCCCACAACATCCGTAATATGATTTACCTTTTCCTTCAGCTTGCTGCCCCTGACTCCCCGCCACTTCAGCGCACTGGCAATGTTATCATGAACGCTCAGGTTGAAGACCACCGGCTTCTGGAGAACAAACGCCATGCGGCGGCGCATCCCGAGCCTCACCGTAGCTGGTGCGGCGGCATCCACACCATCGAAGGAAATCTTCCCTGACGTTGGTTCATCTATCAGGTCTATCAGGCGTAAAAGCGTCGTTTTACCAGCACCGGTCGGTCCAATCAGGGCAAACACCTCCCCACGGTTAATGCGGAGATTGATATTTTTTAGAATATACCGTTCACCGTATCGCTGGCAGAGATTGACCGTCTCGATTAACGCCATATTTACCTCTGCTGCACCCGATTCAGGATAATGTTGATGACAAGGGCAATCGTAATCAAAATGATACCCAGTGCAATCGACAATTCCAGGTCTCCCTTTGATGTTTCCAGTGAAATGGCCGTCGTAATAACCCGGGTGAAACCGCGGATATTGCCACCGACCATGAGAGCTATGCCCACTTCGGAGATGGCCCGGCCGAAGCCCATGATGACTGCCGCCATCACGGCGAACCTGGCCTCCCTGAGAATCACAATCGACGTCTGAAAGCCGCTGGCGCCCAGCGAACGCGCCGTATCAATGATGCTCCTGTCCACATTGCTGAGCGCGGAAATGGTCAGGCCGAGCAGTATCGGCGTGATTAGGAGCATCTGCCCCAGCACCATGACCGTCGGTGTGAACATGAGGCCGAGACCACCCAGAGGCCCTGCCCTGGAAAACATGACAAAAACAAAGAGACCAACCGCTACCGTCGGCACGCTGTAGAACGTCTGCACCAGGTTGATAAGAAACCTTTTACCCCGGAACTGGTGGAAATGGATGAGGCTCGCCAGAGGTAGACAGACAAGAGAGGCGAGGAGGGCGGAGGTCACCGATATTCTCAGCGACCTCCCTGCTATCTCCACCACCTCAGGGTCAAGCGTGACAATCAGTTCCAGAGCCTTGACCAGGCCATGCCACAGTTCAACCATCTCTTTACAGATTACCTGTTAGCGCATACTTCATATTTGCCCGTGCATACGATTTTGTCGCCACAGCCGGGGCAGAACTTCCAGTCCGACCTTATCTCAGCCCCGCACTTTTTGCATTTTACCACGATTGCTATAACCGGCATTTCACACCTCCGCAAAGTTTTTTACGGCGTCGGTTCGGCACCGGCGCAGGGAGTAAAGAGCTGCATGCCATACTCCTCGACGCCATACTCGCCAATGAGTTTCTGTATTTCAGGAGAAGTAAGAAAACCTATCAGGTTATTGGCCATATCGCTTTTCACGCCCTTTACCTTCTCCGGGCTTACCGCAATAGCCGAATAGACATTAAGCAGGATATTACCCTTGTCCACGACGGGCACGAGTTCCAGTTTGCCCTTGTAGGCCAGGTAGGTTCCCATATCGGTCATGGTATAGCCCTGCTTTTCGCTGGCCATCATCAGCGTTGGCCCCATGCCCGTCCCCGCCTCAATGTACCAGGTGCCGGCCTGCTGAACTGCTTCATACTCATAGCCAGCCTTCTGCCAGATGCTCTTTTCCTTGGCGTGGGTGCCGGAATCATCGCCGCGGGAAACAAAGCTGCCGCTCCCGGTGTCCATCAGCTTCTTAAAAGCGTCCTCAGGAAGCATGCCCTTGATTCCAGCCGGGTCACCCGATGGTCCCACAATGAGGAAATAGTTATAGGCAAAGGGCACTCGCTTCACCCCGTAGCCCTCGGCGATGAATGCTTCTTCACGTGCTTTGGAGTGGACGGTGATGATGTCCACATCACCCCTCTGGCCATACTCCAGCGCCTTCCCGGTACCGGCATACATGACGTCCAGTTCCACGCCGTACTGCTCCTCGAACATCGGCTCCAGGTAACCCCAGAGGCCGGTGTCATAGAGGCTGGTGGTGGTCGCCACTCTTACCCTCTGCTTGGGCGGCAGCGGTGCTGCCTCCCCGGACCTGGCGCAGCCCACAGCTCCCATCACCGAGATGGCAACTATTAACAGCACGATAAAAATACTGCTTATTTTAACCTGCATTTTCCTATTTAATTTCAAAACTGTGCACCTCCGATAAAATATTTAGCGACGTATGATTCCTGGCCTGAGACGGTGCACGGGCAACAAGAAAAAGACAGAAAGATGAACCATTAATTGAAAACTTAAGGTGGGTAATGAAGTCACAGAGTAATTCCAGAAACAAAATAATCTCTCCTTTCCAAATACGGGAGGCACCGCCGTTTCCCGCGATACCCTATCGGCCAGTCTCCATAGGCTGACGCCCTTGGGAGAACAAGCTCGGAGAAAGAAACCCTGTATTCTTTTCGCGGTGATTATAGCATAACGTCAGGAACAACTGCAACTATACTCCATGTAGGCAACCTTGACGCTATACCACGCTTCTGCTAAAATCGGCACGAAGCAACACCCCCAGATAAAACCAGCCTCCAGGTTGAGAAGCACCAGCCTGAGAGGAGGTGATGTTTGAATTTAGCTATCTGTTTTATCTGAACCCAAGCGTGTCAGTTTCCCGCGAATAAAGGCAAGGAGGTTTGAGGTGGCTATTGACTATCAGAAGGAAGGCAAAGTTGCTATCTTCACCATCAACCGCCCGGATGCGCTGAACTCGATCAATATACAGGCGGCCAGAGAAATGAACGAGGCGATGGCCGATTTCCGCGATGATGATGGCTTATGGGTGGGCATAATCACCGGTGCCGGGGACCGGGCATTCTGCGCTGGCGCCGATATCAAAGACATGCTGCCCTTCCTGAAGGAAAACCTATCGCAGCATCCCTGGGCAATGCCGGATACTCCCATGCGCGGACTTGACCTGTGGAAACCGCTCATCGCCGCCATCAATGGTATAGCAATGGGGGGCGGCCTGGAAGTTGCGCTGGCCTGCGACCTGCGAATCGCCTCGGAAAAAGCCCGTTTTGGCGCACCCGAGGTAACCCTGGGCCTGATTCCAGGCTGGGGAGCCACCCAGAGACTCCCCAGAATGGTTCCATCCTGCAAGGCCGCGGAACTGCTGCTCATGGGGAAACCAGTTGATGCCCAGGAGGCATACCGTATCGGACTGGTCAACACGGTGGTTCCGCCGGAAGCGGTAATGTCCACCGCCCGCGAATGGGCGGAAACCATATGTCAGGCCGGGCCCCTGGCGGTCAGGGCTGCCAAAGAGGCGATGATAAGGGGCAGCAGCCTCACGCTTGAAGATGGTTTGCGACTGGAAAACGCGCTGGAAGCCTACGTGATGAGCACGGAAGACTTCACCGAAGGGACGAACGCCTTTGCGGAAAAAAGAAAGCCTGACTTCAAAGCTAAATAACGCTGGAGGAGACGAGCGCTATGGAAATTAAACAGGTCGGCGTCGTCGGCTGCGGACAAATGGGCGGCGGTATCGCTCAGGTGAGCGCCCAGGCCGGCTACCAGGTGATTGTTTCAGAGGTAAACGAGGAACTGCTAAACAAGGGGCTGGCAAAAATCGATTCGGTACTGGCCAGGGCGGTGGAGAAGGAGAGAATCACCGCGCAGGACAAAGAGGCCATTATCTCCCGGATTAAAGGCACCACCAGTATGAAAGATTTCGGTAGCTGCGACCTCGTCATCGAGGCGGCGATGGAAAACCTGGAACTGAAAAAGAAGATATTTGCCGAACTGGATTCCGTCTGCCCCAAACATGCCATCCTTGCCACCAACACCTCGTGCCTTTCCATCATTGAAATAGCCATGACCACCAGGAGGCCGGACAAAGTGCTTGGAATGCACTTCTTCAACCCGCCACCTTTAATGAAACTGCTGGAGGTGGGCAGGACGGTGGTCACCAGCGAGGAGACTTTAGAAATCATCCGAAAGTTCGGACAGTCGCTGGGCAAGACCGTTATTACCGCTCCGGATTCACCCGGCTTTATTGTCAACCGCCTTATGGTACCACAGGTATTTAGCGCTATAAGGATGCTGGAATCAGGGGTGGCCACCAGAGAGGACATCGATAACGGTATGATGCTCGGTTTGAATCATCCCATAGGGCCGCTGGCCGTAGCGGACCTGGTCGGGCTGGATACGTTTTATTATATTGGCAACGCCATGTACGATGAATTCAAGGACCCCCAGTTTGCCCCCCCAATCCTGCTGGAGAAGATGGTCGCGGCAGGGTGGCTCGGGCGCAAGACAGGCAAGGGTTTTTACGACTATAAATAGACCTTCCGAGAGCGGGTCAAGAAAGGAAGAAAAAGACATATGACCACTGATGGTAAAGTAGCCCTGGTCACCGGCGGCTCCGGTGGGCTGGGCAGCGTGCACTGTTTAACTCTGGCCAGAGCCGGCTGCCACGTAGCCGTCGCCGGGTATGTTCACATGGATAAGGCCGAGGCAGTAGCCAAACAAATTCAGAACCTGGGGAGAAACGCCATGCCTATCAAGATGGACGTGGCGGAACTGGATGATGTGCAAGCGGGAGTCAGGCAGATAGAAGAGACGCTCGGTCCCGTCGAAATTCTGGTCAATAACGCTGCCTCTGGCATAGTGCGGGCGGCCACCATAATCAATACAGAGAAAAAGGACTGGGAACGTGACCTGGCAGTTAACCTGACCGGCGCCTTCAATACCATTAAATGCTGCATGACCGGGATGCTCGAACGCGGCTGGGGACGCATCATCAATATCTCTTCCATCACCGGTACTCAGGGGGGCATGGGGCAGTGCAGCTATGCCACCACCAAAGCGGGCCTCATCGGCCTGGCCAAGACAGCGGCACTGGAAGGCGCCCGGAAAGGCGTTACCTGCAACGCGCTGGTGCTCGGCGTTTTTGACGCCGGCGGCTTCCTTGAGGTTGCTCCGGAATTCAAGGAGCGCATTATCAAACGCATGCCGATGCGCCGGATGGGTGACCCTCAGGAGGTCAGCAACGTTCTTGCCTTTCTGGCTTCGGAAGAGTCAAGGTTCATCACCGGGGAGACAATCGAAGTAAGCGGTGGCGCCAATCTGTTCACCTTCTAAAAAATTATGGTAGAATAGGGCAGGCGCGTTTGTGCTCCTGAAAACACGGGAGAAGGTGCTGTCATGGCTATCAGGGAAACCGACCTCAAAGAAAAGGGCAAACAGCTGAATATGGAATCGGTCGAATGGCACGGCATGACCTGGATAAATATTGAGAAGCCGACCGAGCGGGAGACGGAGTATCTGGCAAATAACTATCCTTTCCACCCCCTTGACCTTGACGACTGTCTCAGCCGGATTCAGCGACCCAAAATCGACGAATACCGGGATTACCTGTTTCTGGTCCTGCACTTTCCCGTATTCAACAAAGAGGCCAGGACAACCACACCCAGTCAGGTGTCCGTGTTTATTGGCGCCGATTACCTCATAACGCTGCATAAAGGTGAGCTCAAGCCACTGGTTAAACTTTTCCGGGAGTGTCAGCTTGAGGAAGAAGCACGACAGGAGAACTTCAGCCAGGGGCCCGGGTACCTGCTCTACCGCATCATTGACCGTCTCGTTGACTACTGCATACCGATTCTGAACCGGATAAGCGCCAATATTGAAGAGGCCGAGGACAACATCTTTGCCAGCAAACGCATACCGCGTGCCATTGAGGATATCTCTATTCTTCGGCGCGACGTTATCTCTTTCCGCCGCATCATCTGGCCGATGAGAGCAGTCATCGCCACGCTGGAACCGAAGATTCGGTGGTTCACCAAGATGGACCTGGCCGTTTACTTTGGCGACACGGTTGACCACGTGGACAAGATATGGGACGGCCTGGATGAATACAAGGAAATTATTGAAGGTCTCAATGACACCCATGATTCGCTGGCCACCAACCGCACCAGTGAAGTCATGCGCATGCTGACCGTCATTGCCACCATTCTACTGCCAATCACGGTGGTGGCAAGCATCTTCGGCATGAACATCCCTCTGGGGCCTTTTGGCGATTCCCACTACTCGGCACTCTTTGTATTTCTCATCTGCCTGGCCATCATTGGCGGCATGCTCTACTTCTTCCGCCGACAACGCTGGATCTGATATGAATGTCTCGCACCGGCTGGTGATATTCATTGCGCTCTTTATCACCTGCCTCATCACCGCCAATGTCATCGCCGTCAAGATTATCAGCCTTGGCCCGTTTCTCCTGCCTGCGGCCATTTTTATCTTCCCTTTGAGTTACATCATCGGCGATGTCCTCACCGAGGTCTACGGCTACCGGCTGGCACGCCGGGTAATCTGGCTAGGGTTTCTCTGCAACCTTATCTTTGTCTTCTTTATCTGGTTGGGACAGATGCTCCCCGCCGCGCCTTTCTGGGAAGGACAGGAAGCCTACCAGCGCATTCTGGGCTATACCTGGCGGCTGCTGGCGGCCTCGTTTCTTGGCTACCTGGTCGGCGAGTTTGCCAATTCCTTCATTCTGGCCAGGATGAAGATTATGACGCGGGGGCGCTGGCTGTGGAGTCGCACCATCGGCTCAACCATCGTGGGGCAGGGACTGGACACCTCAATCTTCATCACCGTGGCCTTCATCGGCACGACGTCCTTTGTGCCCATAATGATTCTTTACCACTGGCTGGCCAAGACACTCATTGAAGCTCTGGCCACCCCCCTCACCTATGCCATCGTCAACTGGGTAAAGAAGAAAGAATCTATTGATACCTATGATTACGACACCAAGTTCAACCCTTTCGTTATTTCAAACTAGATATTAAGCGGACAGGAGAGACAGAGAAAGTGAAGGTTCAGTTTCTGGGCGCGCACAACTGCGAATCAGCCACCACCAGGCTGGTCAGCATACTGGTTGACGACATCCTGGCGCTTGACGCCGGCGGGCTCACCTCCAGCCTGCCGATTGAATCCCAGCTTGACCTCAAGGCAGTTCTGCTCACCCATCATCATTACGACCATATGCGGGATGTCCCGGCGCTGGCCATGAATGCGCTCTTCTACGAGACCAGCGTGTCGGTTTATGCCACACAGGCGGTCAGAGACGCCCTGGCGTCACACTGGCTCAACGGCACCATCTATGCCAGCTTCCTGGAAAAGCCGCCGGAAAGTCCGAGAATTCAATTCACCGTTATCGAGCCAAACAGGGCATTCTCTGTTGCCGGCTATGAAATCCTGCCCGTTCCGGTGAACCATTCGGCACCCACCGTAGGCTACCAGGTCACCGCCCCCGACGGGAAAACGCTTTTCTACACCGGGGATACCGGCCCGGGACTGGCCGAGGCATGGCCTTTTATATCACCGCAGCTGCTCATCACCGAGACCACCGCACCGAACCGTTATGAAGAGTTCGGCCGCCGTATGCTGCATCTCACCCCAAACCTGCTTAAAGAGGAACTGCTCGCTTTCCAGAAGCAGAAAGGCTACCTGCCACAGGTGGTGCTGGTGCATATGAACCCGAGGCAGGAAAAGGAAATAGATGCGGAGGTCAAACAGTTGTCCAGTGAGCTTGGTACGTCGATAACGCTGGCGCGTGAAGGAATGGTAATTCAGTTATAAGAGGTGTTCGCCATGGAGAAAGATGTCTGGAAGCTGGCTGGTATTTGCGGAATCTACTGCGGAGCGTGCCCGAGCTACCTCGCCCAGCAGGAGAATGACATTGCTGAGCTGGAGAAGCGGGCCAGAGACATGAACTTCACCATTGAAGAAGTGCGCTGCGATGGCTGCCATTCGGACAATCTGATGCCAACGTGTGTCGAGTGCCGACCCGGTTTCAGACAGTGCGCCCGTGAGCACAGAGTAACCTGGTGCTTTGAGTGCCCCGATTTCCCCTGCCAGCGATTGGAAGATTTTAAACACGTCCATATCGTCGATGGTATCTCCCACCATGAACACCTCATTGAAGAGCTGCAGTACATCAAGGACCATAACTTAAACGCGTGGCTGGAAAAAATGGACCGGGAAGGGCGGTGCCCCCGGTGCGGCAAGCGGGTCTACTGGTTTACCCGCGTCTGCCCTGATTGCCATGCTCATATAAGATAAAATGTGGTGAGCGAGGAAGCTGTGGTAGAAGATGCTCCCAGATTCATCGTGGACAGCAATGTGGGCAAGCTCGCCAAGTGGCTGAGAATGCTGGGCTACGATGCCGTGTTCTTCGAGGGTGACGATGACGCCTATATGATAGACAGGGCTTTGAAGGAAAGCCGGGTGATACTGACCCGGGACACCCAGGTTATGAAACGGGGCGTCATCACCAGCGGCCGACTCAAAGCGATTCTGATTGACAGCGACGAACCGGAACCACAAATCCTCCAGGTAATTGAGGCCCTGCATCTCGATTTTCAATCCAGAACGTTCACCATCTGCCTGGAGTGCAATCACCCCCTGGAAGAGAGGGGCAAAGAGGAGATTAAGGAGCGCGTGCCGCCCTATGTTTTCCGAACACAGACACAATATATGGAGTGCCCCGTTTGCCATAGAATCTACTGGCGGGGCACGCACTGGCAGGCAATGCTCCGCAAACTGGAACGTTTGACAAGGAGTCGTTAATGGTACAAGATAGTTTGGCGATTTGGTTTCCACAATCTCAATGATGGGGGTTATCCATGAGCGATAAAGAGAAAAATTTACAGACCATCATAGACTGCGGGGTGGTGGCGATTGTCAGGGTCGGCAGCGCCCGGGAAGCGGTGGACGTATGCCAGGCCATTGCCAGAGGCGGGGTCAGGCCAATCGAGGTGACCATGACCGTACCCGGCGCCATCGATGCCATCAAGGAGTTCAAGAGCGCGGTGAAGGAGCAGGTGCTGATTGGTGCCGGCACCGTGCTCGACCCGGAGACGGCCCGTGCCTGTATTCTGGCCGGCGCCGAGTTCATTGTCAGCCCCACTCTTAATCTTGAGGTCATCAAGGTCTGCCGTCGCTACAGCAAGATTGTTATCCCCGGCACTTTCACCCCTACCGAGATACTGGCCGCCTGGGAGGCGGGCGCGGACATCGTCAAGGTGTTCCCGGCATCGGTAGGAGGTCCCGGATACCTGAAGGATATCCTGGGCCCATTGCCTCATGTGAAGCTGGTGCCCACCGGCGGCGTGAATTTGGAGACCACGCCGGAATTTATCAGGGCCGGCGCGGTGGCCGTGGCCGCCGGGACATCGCTCGTGGACAGGAAGGCGGTAAGCGAGAAAAACTGGGCTGCCATCACTGAGACCGCGCAAAAATTCTGCGCGGCGGTGAAACAGGCAAGGGGAAATTAATTCAAATTAAAGGGGGAGTTATAAATGGCTGATGTTGTTACCTTTGGCGAGACCATGGTGCGGCTTTCCCCGCCGGACCACCGGCGTCTGGAGCAGACCAATCTGCTCGATGTCAATATTGGCGGTGCGGAGTGGAATGTGGCCGTTGACCTGAGCCGACTGGGCATCAGCGCGGCCTGGGTCTCACGCCTGACCGACAACGCCCTCGGCTGGATGATTCGCAATAAAGCCCGCGAGCAGGAGGTGGACACTTCGCACATTGTCTGGACCAAGGACGACCGCAACGGGATTTACTTTGTTGAATTCGGTGCCACACCCCGGCCCAGCAGCGTCCTTTATGACCGCTCCCACACTGCCATCAGCCAGGTCAAGCCCGGAGAGATAAACTGGGAGGAGATCCTGAAAGGCGCGAAATGGTTCCATACCAGCGGCATTACCCCGGCACTGAGCCCCGGCGCCGCCCAGGTCATAGCCGAGGCGCTGCAAGCTGCCAAGAAGGCCGGCTGCAAGGTGAGCTACGACCTCAACTACCGCGCCCGGCTCTGGACGGAAGAGGAAGCCCGGAAATGCCAGGAACCGCTGATGGAGCATATTGATGTCCTTTTTTCCACTGAAGAAGACACCAGAAAGGTGCTCGGCATTACCGGCAAGGATTACCGTGAAGTGGCCCAGAAATTGGCGGAGAAATTCAAATTTGAGGTGGTATGCATCACCCTGCGCGAAGACATATCGGTGCTGAGAAACCGCTGGACGGCGATTGCTTACTCGGCGGGCAAGATATACGATGACCGAACGTATGACGTTGAGATCGTGGACCGGGTCGGGGCCGGCGATTCGTACACTGCCGGCTTTATCTACGGGTATCTCACTGGCGACGTGGCCAAGGGAGTCAAATACGGAAACGCCTTCTCGGCGCTGAAGCATTCCACTCCCGGCGATGCCAACTGGGCGACGCTGAAAGAAGTGGAAAACCTGCTCAAAGGTGGCGCCCTGCGCATCAGTCGCTGATTGACAGTCGGTAGTGCCGACAAACGATGCCGTCAATTTGCAAACGGCAGGGTAAGCCGTTTATAATAAACATGTCCATGTACCAGCGTATTTTCCAGGAATTTACCGCCAGCGATGATACTTTACGAGTGTATGAAGGTGACAGGCCTGTCTTCTCCTCCCGCAAAGACCGACTGCTTCCCCTGATGGAATATCTTGACCGCTTTGCCTCAGCTCATCAAGGGGTGGTCATCTTCGATAAGATTATCGGCAATGCCGCTGCCCTGCTTGCCATCAAGGCAGGGGGCCGGGAAGTATTCAGCCCGATGGGCAGTGAGTTTGCCGTGCAGACGCTGGAAAAATACGGCATCGCCTACCACTTCACCAGAACTGTCCCCACCATCCAGAGAGCCGATGGAGAGGACATGTGCCCCATGGAGAAACTCTCCCTGGGCAAAGAACCTGATGAGTTTCATCAGGCAATGGTCGCTATTATCAGCAAGTCGGCAGCCAAAGGCTCTTGATTTAGTCCACAAGGAAAAGATAAGGAAAGGTATGGAGAAAATAAGACTGGGCAGGACTGAGATGATGGTGACGAGCCTCGGGTTCGGGGGCATCCCCATCCAGAGGGTCTCTGAAGACGATGCCATCGCCGTGGTCAATAAATGCCTGGAACTTGGCATCAATTTTCTGGATACGGCCAATGGTTACACCACCAGCGAGGAGAGAATCGGCAAGGCAATAAAGGGAAAACGGAAAGATGTTTTTCTGTCCACAAAGTCACTGGCTCGCAATCGAGAAGACATAGAGAAGCACCTCAAATTAAGTCTGGAGAGGCTCGGTACCGACTATATAGACCTTTACCATCTCCACAATGTCAGCGACGCCAAGACGTTGGAAGCCATGCTCGACCCGAATGGGCCGAGGGCCGTGGTGGAAGATGCCAAAAAAGCTGGTATAGTGAAACACATCGGCATAACCTCCCATCAGATGGATACCGCCAGGGATATTATTAAGACCGACCTCTTTGAGACCATTATGTTCCCCCTGAACTTCATGTCCTATGAAGGCAAGGAGGAGCTGCTATCGCTCGCCAAACAGCATGATGTCGGCTTCATCGCCATGAAACCGCTGGCCGGCGGAATGATTGATAACGCCACTATTGCCATCAAATATCTGCGCCAGTTTTCTGACATCGTGCTTATCCCCGGCATTGAAAGGGTGCCGGAGATAGAGGAGATTGCCCGGCTATTCGAGGGGCCAAAGGAGATGACAGCCGGAGAGAAGCAGGAGATGGCGCGCATAATACAGGACCTCGGCACCAGGTTCTGCCGCCGCTGCGATTACTGCCAGCCCTGCACGGCGGAAATACCCATCTCCGATATAATGTCGTTCCCCCACCTCCGCAAACGCCTGCCGCTGGTCCGCCTTTACACCGGCAAGTTCTCTGCCTCGTTTGAAAAAGCGCTGGAGTGCACTGACTGCGGCGAGTGCGAGGAGCGCTGTCCCTATAACCTGCCCATCAGGGACATGATGAAAGAAAACATTAAACAGCACCAGGCAGGCAAAATAGAATACGAGAAACAGCTCGCTTCACGCCAGTAGCCTGAAATAAAGCAGAGATATACAGGGGAGGTGTTCTAAGCCTCCCCTTACTGCACTCTCTTGACCATGCCCCGCGATATTGCTACACTTCACATAAGCAAACGTATCGAGCTTTTGAAATGAAAATCGTCACCAGTGACCAGATGCGGCAGATAGACCGGGAGTGCATCCGCCGCGGCACGCCCGGACACGTGCTGATGGAGAATGCCGGCCGGGCTGTCGCCGAGGAAGCCAGGCGGATTCTGGAGCCGATAAATCAAAAGCAGTTCCTGTTTCTGGTGGGGCCGGGTAATAACGGCGGAGATGGACTGGTGGCCGCCCGCTACCTGCACGATTGGGAGGCTGAGGTCAGTGTCTATCTGTGCAGTCCCCGACCGAAAGACGACACCAACCTCGAACTGGTGCAGCAGCGAAACATGTCCTGCATTGACGCCGCCCAGGACAAAGAACTTACCCGGTTCAGTGAACTGCTGGCATCAGCAGACTGCGTCATTGATGCCCTTTTCGGCACCGGGAAAGCCCGCCCCATCCAGGGAGTATTAGCGCAGGTTCTGGATAAGGTAACCCAGGTGAAAAAGAAAAAACCGGCACCGGTGCTCATTGCCATTGACCTGCCCTCCGGACTCAACGCCGATACCGGAGAGGTAGACCCCGTCTGCCCCCTGGCTGATTATACCGTTACCCTGGCCCTTCCCAAGCTCGGCCTTTTCCGCTTCCCCGGGGCAGAGAGAGTGGGCGAACTAAGCATCGCGGACATCGGCATTCCGGCTGAACTCGCCGCCGATATCGCCATTGAATTAATAACCGGGGAATGGGCAGGTGATGCACTCCCCAAACGCCCGCTCGATGCCAACAAGGGAACCTTCGGGAGGGTGCTGGTAGTCGCCGGTTCTGTTAATTATATCGGGGCGGCCTACCTGGCCTGCAGCGGTGCCCTGCGCGCTGGTGCCGGCCTGGTGACACTGGCCACGGCATCGAGCCTGCAGCCAGTCCTGGCCGCCAAACTGACCGAGACCACCTATCTGCCTCTGCCAGAAGCTAACACAGGCATAATTGCGAAAGAGGCGGCAGCGCTCATCAACAAGAACCTGAAATCATACGATGTCCTGCTGCTGGGCTGCGGCCTGGGGCAAAGCGATTCGGTGAGCGAACTCATTTCTTCCCTGCTTTTTCAGAAAAACCTGCCTCTGCTTGTCCTTGATGCCGACGCACTCAATACGCTGGCCAGAATCCCCCGCTGGTGGCAGAAGCTCGCCGGCGATGCTATCCTGACACCACACCCGGGTGAGATGTCGGGATTAAGCGGGCTCACCATCGCCGAAATACAGTCGGACCGGGTTGGCGTTGCCCGAAAATACGCCCGGGAATGGCAAAAAACGATTGTCCTCAAGGGAGCTTTTACGGTTATTGCTTCACCGGACGGTAATTGCCGGATAAGTCCTTTCGCCAATCCGGGGCTGGCATCGGGAGGCACCGGTGATGTGCTCGCCGGCGCTATTGCCGGCCTTGTGCCACAGGGCCTCTCGCTCTTTGACGCCGCGTCACTCGGTGTTTACCTGCACGGTAAAGCCGGTGAACTGGTCAAGGACACTCTGGGAGACACCGGCATGCTCGCTTCCGACCTGCTGCCAGTGCTACCAGGGGTAATTAAACAGCTCAGGGAAATGACTAAAAACAGACAGCCACTTTGTTGTAGAATATAAATACGATGCTGCTCGCAATTGATATTGGCAACACGGAAATTACACTCGGCGTCTTCGAGGGGGAAGAACTTCGGGCTACCTGGCGCCTGGCCACCCGCCTTCACCGCGTGGCAGATGAATATGCTGCCCTGCTGATGAAGCTGCTGGAACACCGGAGCCTGAAGCTTGCCGACATTTCTGATATTGCCATGTGCTGCGTGGTGCCACCGCTGTTATCCACCTTTACGGATATGTGCCGGCGGTACTTCAACGTCACCCCGCTCGTGGTTGGTACGGGCACAAAAACCGGCGTGCGTATCCGCATGGACAATCCCCGTGAAGTTGGCGCCGACCGCATCGTTAATACCGCCGCCGCTCATCGACTTTACGGCGGGCCGGTCATCATCACCGACTTCGGTACCGCGACTACCTTTGACGTCGTCTCCAGGGAAGGTGACTATCTGGGTGGCGCCATCGCGCCGGGGATAGGGACCGCCGCCGAAGCGTTGTTTATGCGCGCCGCCATGCTGCCCAGAGTGGAACTGACACACCCCAGTCGCGTCATTGGCACCAGCACTACCACGGCGATGCAGTCTGGAATTATTTATGGCTACATCGGACTGGTGGAGGGAATCGTGTCCCGGATTCAAAAGGAGCTGGGCGAAAAGACAAAGGTAGTCGCCACCGGGGGCTATTCTGAAATCATCGCCAATGAGACCAGCGTTATTGACACCGTGAACCCTGATATCACACTCATCGGGTTGAGATTGATTTATGGCATGAACCAGCCCTGATTTCGCTGCCGGCTTGCTGCCGGGGAGGCATTATGTTAACTGACAAAACAATAATACTGGGCGTAACCGGAGGCATTGCCGCCTACAAGGCAGCCGACCTGGCGAGCAAACTGACGCAGGATGGTGCCAGGGTCGAAGTGGTCATGACCGAGGCCGCCACCAAGCTCGTGGCGCCCCTCACCTTTCACACCCTGACGCATACACAGGTAATCACCGATATGTTCACCGCACCTGTTGAGTATGACGAAACGCACATATCACTTTCGGAATCCGCGGACGCGGTCGTCATCGCCCCGGCCACGGCCAATACCATCGCCAAGACGGCTGCCGGCATGGCGGATAACATGCTGACCGGCATCGTACTGGCAACGAAAGCGCCGGTTATCATCGCCCCGGCGATGAACGTAAACATGTGGGAGAACCCGGTTACTCAGGAAAACGTGAATAAACTGAAAGCCCGGGGATTTATTATCGTTGAGCCCGCTTATGGCCGCCTCGCTTCCGGCAAAATGGGGCGGGGTCGCCTGGCCGATGTGGAGGTCATCCTTGGCACCATCAAGCAGGTGCTGGGCAGAAAGGGAGACCTGGCCCGCAGACGCATCGTGGTCACCGCCGGCGGCACCCAGGAGCCAGTTGACCCGGTGCGGCACATAGGCAATCGCTCCTCGGGCAAAATGGGATTTGCCGCGGCGGAAGCGGCGCGGGACAGAGGTGCCGAAGTAACGTTGATTTCCGCCCCCGCGTCTCTGCCCGACCCCACTGGCATTGAAGTCATTCATGTCCAGACCGCCAGTCAGATGAAGGACGCGGTCGCCAGGGCGGTAAGTAAAGCCGATGCCCTGATTATGGCCGCCGCCGTCGCCGACTACCAGCCGAAGAGCGCGGCCAGGTCCAAAATTAAAAAGGACGCCGATACCCTGACGCTGGAACTGGTGAGGACTCCTGACATCCTGACCGAAGTTCAGGGTAACTTCATCAGGGTTGGTTTTGCCGCCGAAAGCGATGACGTGGTCGCCAACGCCAGAAAGAAGCTTCAGCAAAAGAGGCTCGATTTGATTGTAGCCAATGACATCACCAGCGCCGAGAGCGGCTTCGGCACAGACACCAATAAAGTCACCATCATTGATAAAAAGGGGAAAGCAGTGGAACTGCCCCTCTTAAGCAAGAGAGAGGTGGCGGACAGGATACTGGATAAGGTGGTGGGACTTCTTGGCTAAGTAGAAGGGGGGTAAAGAAGTGATTTCAGATAATCTATCCTTGGCAGCCGCAGTCTTAGCATTTTTTTCTGTATTTGGTGTAGGTTTATCACTACTGATTGAGTCGTATGGCAATCTAGATGTGAGGTTGCCGAATTGCTTGGTTAAGGTCAGAACCAGGATGGCAGAGAACCGTGGTAAATGGAATACCATAGAATTTTGGATGAAAGTAGGGGGCTTCATTGGGACATTGCTGGCTATCCTACTCCAAATTGCAGCTCTATCCATTAGAATCTGTGGGGAATAGGCAATGAAAATCGCAGCTATCTATTGCAGAGTATCTACAGACATCAGGAAGCCAAAGGTAAAGCAATCAGGGCCACAAAGGACAGTGTGATATGCAAAATAAAAATTTCATGGATGCTAAAGGAGTTTATGAAGCATATGACCGATGGATTAATGGTCCTACCCCATTTGAAAACCAATATTTTGTCAGAGAAAGATTCTACAGTTTTGTAATAATGTGTGTTAAATACGTAAAAGAAGTCAGATTCGTTACAAAACAAGAAGCTTGGAAAAGTATTGACATGGATATATTAAAAGAACATTTATACGCTGATTTGAGCAAGACGAATATTGCTGGGTGGGAAGACAGAGTATACGAAACATTAATACGATTTGAGACGTTACTGGAATATGAAAAAACACGATATTCACACGGGTTGAAATGAAAACCGCAGCTATATATTGTAGAGTTGCCAACCAAGTAGGAAGAAGAGATAATTATGACACAAACCCCAAATACTCCATATGAAATGCCCAGGGCCTATGAGCCGGGAAATGTAGAACAGAAGTGGTACCGGTTCTGGTTGGATAAGGGCTATTTCAAGCCCAGAATTGACCCTGATACAAAACCTTTTGTTA
>JADHXF010000041.1 GCA_016783105.1 Dehalococcoidales bacterium
CCGTTGTCATCGCTTGACCCCCCTTTTGAGCTTATTTGCCCAGGTGAGGGCAAGCGTTCTGGTCGGGCTTTCACGTATTCAATTGTTAAGGTGCGTTTTTGTGTTTCCAGTCTCATCATCACACAAAAAGCGCTTATGTTAAATATGTGGAACTAATACCTTCCATTGCACCTACGGGGGTCATGCTCAGTCGCAAAAAAAGAAGAGAGCCTAGAAATGGGACTCTCTTCTTGTCTCAAACTCAAAACTGAGTTCTAAAGCGTTTGAGCCTTTCTTCTCTTGCGGGGCAAACTGCCTGGGCGTCGGTATCTGAGGGGCTTTGGGCTGCGGACTTCAGGAGGATAGTTATACAAGGCTTGAAGGGGGTCTTGCCATGCCATATCCGAGGCAGCCTTGCCCTTATCAGTCAGTCGATAAAAACGCCTTGGCTGTGGGACTTCGACCAACGTGCCTTTGTCGCTTTTCTCAATACGAGCACCGGGAATTCCTCCCATGCCGGATTTCTCCTCCTCACCCGTCACTGCCACCCAACCAAGCATTTTGAGATGGTGGAAGTATCTATAGAAAGAATGACTGCGCATCTTGGTAAGCCTCTTTGGTATCCTCTCCAAAGCCTCTTCAACAGACAGTTCAATGCCTTTTTCCATAGCCATAGCTACCATATCCTCAGCATACTCTCTGAAAAGAGCATTCTTATAGGCATATCTGATGTCCTCTATGGCCGCTCCTCGCTCAGGGTCAATAACCGGCGAGCCAAAAGGCCCTTTACCCAGGAGGTAATCCCGAATGAATATGCCCGTGTGGAAAGGTCTCAAGAACCTTCCCCGTTCTGGCTGGAGTGGAATCTGTGCTGGTGCCATTATTGCCCTCCTTACTTTAAATGGGGAGACCCCATAAACATTCCACATCGCAACGGGTATGTGGACTCACCACGTCCAACTCATGTGGCATCGTCGCCTTATCTCTGCTAATCCCTTCTGTTTAGCCTTACCCCTAAACGCTTCTCCACTACCAGAATCCTTTTCCCAATGGTGACTTTCACCTTTGCAATAATCCAAAGGTTGTGGGCTATTCACCGCTGCTTTTCTCTGCCTATTTCGCCTGCGCACTGCGGTTTTTGACACTAAGATTGCCTTTTCTGGTGGCTGCCAGGTTGTCAGCTAAACCACTGTTTGGTTGCCTCGGACAACCGCCTCTTCGGTTGCGGCAGGCGCATCAGCCTCTTATCAAGCTGATATTCCTTGCCACCACAGCCATTATCCGTCTCCGGATGAAGTCCAAGTTTGCCTTCCAAGTGTCGCTGCCAGCTACGGGAATACGTGAAAATGTGAGCCGTAGCCTCAGCCTCATTCCAGGTAATGACCGTCTCTTTTTCATAGCCAAAAAACACCTTCACCGTGGCTTAAATGACGATATAGTGTGCGACGTGAGCACCCTAACTTAATAAGGAAATCCGTTGCGGGGGGAAGGTCTAATTGACCGGACCCGGTGTCATTGAGAGCCCTCAGAAGTGTCCATAGCAAGAGCTCACGGTCTCGTTTTTGGGCTAATGCCAATGTATTTAGCTCCTGGCAAAATCTGAGAGTTTTCGGAAGCGATAGCGTCCTAACTTTATCCGACACGGTGGCCTATCCTCCGGTTCTCGGGGACGCATGAACTTTGACTGTCAGGGTCTAATCTGATAAAATCGTTTAGTTCTTTGGAAGTGAACCGAATTGGATATGTTTTATTGTGTAAGACGCCCCCAGGGTACTGTGACCTTTCCGTCCAGTTTCATGCTGGTCGGTGCCATGAATCCCTGTCCCTGCGGTTACTACGGCGACCCGTTCCACAAGTGTACCTGTTCTCCGGGCCTGGTATCACGCTACCAGCGGCGTATCAGCGGCCCTTTCATCGACCGCGTGGACATTTTCATCGAGGTGCCGCATATTGACTACGAGAAGCTGACCGATGACCGCCTGGGGGAACCATCAGCAAGCGTCCAGTCCCGGGTTAACGCTGCCCGTTCCCTTCAGCTCGAGCGGTTCCGTGGCACGCGTCTCACCAGCAACGCCGATATGACGCCATCCGAGATCCGGGGGTTCTGCCAGGTGGAAGAGGCCGCCCAGGCCTTGCTGAAGGCAGCCATGAAGCAGCTTTATCTATCGGCGCGGGCGTTTCACCGCGTCCTCAAGCTGGCCCGGACTATCGCTGACCTGGAAAATTCTGGTATAATTAAAGCTCACCATGTGGCGGAGGCCATTCAGTACCGGCCGAGAAGAACGGAAATATAAGTCGCTTAACCGGGAGGAGAAAATGAGGCGCTGGACTGGGAGACATTACATATCATTTATATTGATTATCATGCTTATGGCTATGGCCTTAACTGCCTCCGGCTGTCAAGACTTTGGCACTTTTCCCACCCCCGAGCCGCCGGCGCAGGAGCAGGAAAGGCCGGTGTCGACCACCTTTATCAACTCCGGGGACAGGGCGGTAATCGCCGTCTACGAGCACCTGCTGAGCCTGGCAGAGAGCCACGAGGCAAAGGACTATCTTGCCGAGTTCTCCGCCGTCAGCGATAACTGGAGTGCCAAATCAGAGCTCTTCACAGACGGCAGCAGCGTCTGGTACGTCGCGGTTGATATGAGCACGGTAGAGAGCTGGCAGGAGAAGCCATACTGGCAGCAGGCAAGCTGGTTCGTCTATCAGGACGGTCGCGTGATACCGTCAAATCGACTTCAGGCCAATGCCCTCAGAATTGAGTCCGACCTCCAGGAATTGAGTCCGCCGCCACCCGCGGAGTAAATCGCCAGAGGTGGCGCTCTCACGCTACAAGGCCAGAAGACAGAAAATTCCGCCCGCGACCAGTAAAACTGCGCCCAGGGCGATGGCGATAACGCCGCCTATCTTAAGGGCGCCGGGCTGTGGGCGTGGTGGCCAGCGTTCCATAAATTCGCGGGTATCTCCGGGGCGCTTTGCCAGAGTGCTGTAGTATCTTTCTTCCTCCCGCTTGCCCCAGACATATACCAGTATGCCAATGACCAGAAACAGGCCACCAGCACCAATCAGTATTAAACAATCCCGTATTAACATGCCCCACCACCCTCCGCAAACCGGAGTTTCATTAGTGGTTACTATAGGCTATTCTGGCCTCTTTTTCAACCAGTGAGGCCGGGATTATTTGATTTCCGCTTTGGCTCCAGCGGCTTCAAGTTTTTCCTTGACCGTCGCCGCCTCTTCCTTGTTTACGCCCTCTCGGACAGGCTTGGGGGCGCTCTCCACCAGGTCCTTGGATTCTTTCAGGCCCAGTGTAGTCACCTCGCGCACCGCTTTGATGACGGCGATCTTGTTGGCACCTACCTCGGTGAGAATGACGCTGAACTCGGTCTGCTCTTCAGCCGCGGCTTCGGCCAGTGCTCCCCCTGCGGCTGGTGCCGCCATTACGGGCGCCGCCGCCGTGACACCAAATTCGGCTTCCAGCGCCTTGACCATGTCTGCCAGCTCCATCACGGTCATCTTCTTGATTGAGTTCATTATCTCCTCAATGGCCGGAGATACCTTGACTTTCTCTTTGGCTGGTGGAACCGGCGCTGCCGCAGCCTCTTCCTTTTTCGCCTCGGGCTTTTCCTCTGCTTTTTCGGCGGGCGGTTCTTTCTTTTCCTCAGCAGCTTTTTCGGCTTTCGTTTCAACTACCTCCGCCTCTTTTTCCGCCGGTGCCTCAGCTGCTTCCGCTTCTTTTTCCGCTGGAGCCTCGGCTGCCTCCGGTACGGCCTCTGCTTCCTTTTCCGCAGCGGGCTGTTCTTTTACTTCCGCTTCAGCTTCGGTGGTTTCCGGTGTCGCTTTTGTCTCTTTCTTTTCTGCCATTTTATCCTCCCTCAAGTTGTTTCGCTCTTGCTTGCAGTACCCCCATCAGTCCCCTCATAGGGCTTGATAGGCTGTTGACCAAACGGTAAATAGGACTCTGTATCCCGGCCAAAATTTTAGCCAGCAGTATTTCAGTGGACGGCAACGAGGCCAGGTTTTCAATATCTGCCGGCGTGAAAATCCTGTCGTCGGCAAAGCCTCCCTTAATGGTAAGCATCGATTTCTGCGTTTTTATATAGTCGGCCAGAATCTTGGCCGGCGCCACGATGTCTCCGTAGCCGAAGGCAATCGCTACCGGCCCCTCGAAAAAGCTGACCAGCTCGCCTTTACCCGCCTTTTCCGCGGCAAATCTGGCCAGCGTGTTTTTCACCACGCGGTACCTGACCTCTGAGTTCCTGAGGCTACGTCGCAGGTCGGTCATTTCAGCCGTTGACAGTCCCCGATAGTCAGTCAGGATACCGATACTGCATTCCGAAAGTACCTGACTCAGTTCATCAACAACCTGTACTTTTTCTTCTCGCGGCATTTCTTAATCACCTCCTGAGTATCCTGCCTGGCCATGAAAAAATCCCTGAGCTTACTGCCCAGGGATGTTAAAACCCAGTTTATCTGGATTCTTTTCTATCCTCGGCAGGCACGCTAATTAAGCCGTTTCCGGCACCCGCTGTCTCGGGACACATTATTCAGTTGTCTCGTTTATTTTAACCGGTTTAAACGGAAAAGTAAACCATCGTTAATTGCTGGTGAGCTCCAGGGTCGGCTTGAGGTCAAGTTTTATTCCCGGCCCCATGGTCGTCGTCAGCACGGCTGTCCTGACGTATTGCCCCTTGGCGCCACTGGGCTTGGCCTTCATCAACGCTTCGATGAGTGCCGCCAGATTGCCCATCAACTGCTCGTTATCAAAGCTGGCTTTGCCCAGCGGCACGTGAATGATGGCGGTGCGGTCCAGCTTGAACTCCACGCGACCTTTTCTGGAATCCTCGATAACGCGGGGCAGGTCTTCGGCAGGGACGACGGTTCCCGACTTTGGATTGGGCATCAGCCCTCTCCGTCCCAGAATCTTGCCCAGCTTGCCCACTTTGCCCATCATCTCCGGCGTGGCAATGGCGGTATCAAATTCCAGCCAGCCATCCTCAATTTTCTTGACCAGCTCATCACCACCGGCGTAGTCGGCCCCGGCGGTTTCAGCAGCTTTGACCGCTTCCCCCTGGGCAAAGACGAGAACCCTGACTTTTTTACCCAGCCCATAGGGCAGCAGCGCCACGCCGCGAACCTGCTGTGTGGCATTGCGCGGGTCAACACCCATGCGAAGGTGCAGCTCTACGGTTTCGTCAAAGTTGGCGTGTGCCGTCTTTTTCGCCAGCTCAATTGCCTCGTCGGGGGCGTATGTCTTTGTCCTTTCGATTACCTGGACTGCTTCGTTGTATTTCTTACCGTGTTTAACCATCTTACTGTTCTACCTTGATTCCCATACTTCTGGCGGTGCCGGCAATGATTTTTTCCGCCTCTTCTACGCTGTTGGCGCTCAGGTCTTTGGCTTTAACCTGAGCTATCTCGCGTAACTTGTCGCGGGAAAGCGTGCCCACTTCCTCATGGGCAGCACTGCCGCTCCCCTTCTCCACACCGAGCGCTTTTTTAAGCAGGTCGGTGGCCGGGGGTGTCTTGGTGATAAAGATGAATGACCTGTCTTCAAAGACGGTAATCTCCACCGGCACAATAGAGCCGGCCTGCGAGGCGGTGCGGTCATTGTATTCCTTGCAGAACTGCATGATATTGACCCCGTGCTGACCCAGCGCCGGACCGACGGGCGGTGCCGGATTTGCCTGGCCGGCCGGAATCTGCAATTTAACTATCGCCCTGACCTTCTTCGCCATATTATCTCCTCAAACTAGCTAAAGTTTTTCCACCTGTAAAAAGTCGAGTTCCACCGGTGTTTCCTGGCCGAAAAGGGACAGCAGTACCTTGACCTTGCCCTTCTCGGTATTGATTTCATCCACCACACCCACAAAATCGATAAACGGGCCGTCGGTGACCCGGACACTCTGCCCGCGCCGGAATCCGACCTTCACCTTGGGCGCTTCGGCTTCCATCTGCTTTAAAATCTTGCCAACCTCATCCTCCTGTAGTGGCGTTGGCTTGCCCCCACTCCCCACAAAGCCGGTAACGCCGGGGGTATTCCGCACCACACCCCAGCTCTGGTCAGTCATTTTCATCTGCACCAGGACGTAGCCGGGCAGTATTTTCTTGGTCACGGTACGTCGCTGGCCGTTTTTCACCTCGATTTCATCCTCGGTGGGTATCACCACCTGAAGGACCTCGCTGCCCGAGTCCATGAACCGGATGCGCTGCTCGAGATTTTTCCTTACCCTTTCCTCATACCCCGAGTAGGTGTGGACGACGTACCAGTTTGCTCCATTATCCGCCACGAATTACCTCACCTGTCCTATTTGGCTTGCGTATGACGCGCTCTTCTCTGTGGTCATCGACGTAAATAAGCGTTTAGCGGCCGACTAAAACGTTTCCGACGAGGGCGGAAAAACCGTAGTCAATTGCCCCCAGTATCAGCCCGGCAATTACCGAAATGACCAGCACCAGAGTTGATAAATAAAGAATCTCTCGCCTGGAGAGCCAAACCACCTTTTTCAACTCGGTGATAATCTCGCCGATGAACCTAATTCGTGAACGTCTGGTCGTTGTCGAATGATGTGCCACCGCAGGCATCCCTACCTCTCCAGCATACCGTACTACTTACCCTCTCGATGGAGTCGCACCGTACGGCAACGAGGGCAGTACTTGTTCAACTCCAGTCGCTGAGAGTCGTTCTTACGGTTTTTAGTCGTCGTATATGTTCTCTCCCTGCACTCTGTACAGGCGAGGTGGATTATAACCCTTGCTTCACCTTTTTTCGCCATAAAACTACTCTATTATTTTACTGACGGTACCGGACCCTACCGTCCTGCCGCCTTCACGGATAGCAAAGCGCAGGCCCTGCTCCATCGCCACGGGATAAATGAGTTTTATCTTCATGGTGATATTGTCACCGGGCATGACCATCTCCACGCCCTCGGGGAGCTCAATTGAGCCGGTAACATCGGTGGTCTGGAGGAAGAACTGCGGTTTGTAGCCATTGAAGAATGGCGTATGCCTGCCGCCTTCCTCTTTCTTCAATACATAGACATTGGCTTCAGCATAGGTATGCGGTTTGATCGAACCGGGTGCCGCCAGCACCTGACCGCGCTCAATGTCTTCCCGCTCCACGCCCCGGAGCAAAATGCCTACCGCATCACCGGGCTCGGCATAGTCCAGCGTCTTGTGGAACATCTCCAGACTGGTCGCCACCACCTTTTTCGGCTCGTGGTGCAGACCCACGATTTCAACCTCATCTCCCCCCTTGATCACCCCGCGCTCCACCCTGCCGGTGGGCACCGTGCCGCGGCCTTTGATGCTGAAGACATCTTCCACGGCCATCAGGAACGGCTGGTCCTTGGGTCGGACCGGAATCGGGATATAATCATCAACGGCATCCATCAGTTTCAGTATCTGTCCACACCACTGGCATTCCCGTTTGCCGCAGCCGCACTCCAGCGCCTTGAGAGCGCTTACCCGCACCACCGGTATCTCGTCTCCCGGGAACTCGTAGTTGCCGAGCAACTCCCTCACCTCCATCTCCACCAGCTCCAGAAGCTCCTCATCCTCCATGGCATCTACTTTATTTAAGGCCACGACAATTCGTGGCACCAACACCTGACGCGCCAGGAGAACGTGCTCTCTGGTCTGCGGCATCGGGCCGTCAGGAGCACTGACCACCAGAATGGCACCGTCCATCTGAGCCGCTCCGGTAATCATGTTCTTGATGTAGTCAGCATGACCCGGGCAGTCGATGTGCGCATAATGTCGCTTTTCCGTCTCATATTCAATGTGGGCGATGGCAATGGTCAGACCACGCGCTTTTTCCTCTGGAGCGTTATCAATCGAATCAAAGGCGCGGAACTGGTTGCCGCCTACCGCCTTGGACAGCACCAGTGTAATCGCTGATGTCAGCGTCGTTTTTCCGTGGTCAACGTGACCGATGGTCCCCACGTTTACATGTGGCTTGGTTCTTTCGAATTTCTGTTTTGCCATTTCAACCTCCGTTTCTACCGAGCCCACAACCAGATTCGAACTGGTGACCCCGTTCTTACCAAGAACGTGCTCTACCGACTGAGCTATGTGGGCATACTAACGTAGCTAATTTTAAGGTAAAGAAAATTAAAAGTCAACCATCATCACGTTCTTAATCCAGAACGCGAGTGTAACTTATCAAAAACAGGCTGTCCTGGTGGAGGGGACAGGATTCGAACCTGTGTAGCCCTTAGGGCGGCAGTTTTACAGACTGCTCCGATTAACCACTCCGGCACCCCTCCACAACCTCGACTCCCGGAGCCTGAGGGGGGATTCGAACCCACGACCTGCTGTTTACAAAACAGCTGCTCTAACCAACTGAGCTACTCAGGCGATAGCTTGGCCAATAACAAACCAACCAGCTAATTATTATAAAGAACAGCGCGGGTTAAAGTCAAGCCGCATGACTTATGTAAAGTTGTACGATGTTAAACCGGAGCGCTAATTTCCTGCGCCTTCCCCCAGATGCTATAATATCTCGCAAGTAGCCCTGGAGCCGAGGGAGTTTATTCATGGTTGAAAACCTTTTTACAGTACTCTATTTGAGTGGCATGGTAGTGGGGTCGGCCATCAGGGCCTGGTACGGAATTAAATTCAGACAGGACAGAAAGGCGATATATCGCCAGGAAGGCCTGCTTGTCCTGTCGCTGGCTTCCCTGTGGGGAATCGCCATACTGCTGCCCTTTTTTAATCTGTTCACCGACTGGCTGGATTTCGCCACGTATCCGCTCCCGGGCTGGGCAGGGTGGCCAGGTGTGGCCATCTTCGGCGTGGCACTGTGGCTGCTCTGGAGGTCTCACGCCGACCTGGGTCGCAACTGGTCAGTAGCGGCAGAAGTCAGGGAAAGGCAAACGTTGATAACCAGTGGGGTATTCAAATATATGAGACATCCAATGTACTCGGCACACTGGCTGTGGGGAATCGCCCAGGCGTTGCTGGTACACAACTGGATTTCCGGCCTGGCCAGCCTCGCCATTTTCATTCCTCTGTACCTGTTACGAGTACCGCGCGAGGAAAAGGTAATGCTCCATGAGTTCGGAGATGAGTACCGCCAGTATATGCATGGAACCGGGCGAGTTCTGCCACGCCTGTGGAGATAACTTGCCTAACGTTGCCAGTTAAAAGAAGGAATACCTTTCCTTTCTGCGGAAAATGTAGCCAGCTATCAGGCCCACGATGAGCCCGCCTAGGTGCGCCTGCCAGGCAACCGATGGCAGAAAGGAGAGAATAACGAACCCACCGAGCACAGCCACCCAGAGCGGTACCGGGATGGGTATGGGGAAAATAATCACCGGCAGCTTCGGCCGCATCACCACCAGCCCCCCGGCAAGGGCGAACACGGCGCCGGAGGCACCCAACGCTACGTAGTAAGGCGCAAAGCCAGCCAGCAACAGCATGAGTATATTACCTATAATACCGCCGCTGAAGTACACCAGCAGAAATCTTCTATCGCCAACCAGCCTATTAAAGGCGGTGCCGAAGAAGTAGAGAGTTATCATATTGGCGAATATATGCCAGAATCTGGTATGCAGGAACATACTCGTTACTATAGTCCACGGTTGCGCCCAGAAATACGCTGGCATTGGTAAGGCCAGACTCAGAAATACCTTCTCAGTCAGTGGCGGCGATATTATACTTAATATGAAGATGAGTACATAGATAAATAGGTTTGCGACTATAATTATTAATATTGGACTGAGCCCATCACTTGGATAACCGTATCTCACTCTCATTTAATACGAAAACTCCTCCCGCTGAAGCTATTTATTTCATATTACCGTATTTAGCGCCGCTAAACAACGACGGGTCTGAAATGATACAATAGTAAGGGCATTACCCTGGCGGATTATCAGCTCGCATGGCGGATGCCCCCAAAATTACAGTTTTTTCTTGGGGGAGGTATGAGCGAATATATCATTGAAGTGGAAAACCTGGTGAAAAAATACGGCGACCTGATGGCGGTGAACAACATCAACTTCACGGTAAAGCCGGGGGAAATTTTTGGCTTTCTGGGGCCGAATGGGGCGGGGAAGACAACCACCATCAACATCCTCTGCACGCTGACCAAACCGACGTCCGGTCGGGCCAGCATTGCCGGCCTGGACGTGGTGCACCAGCAGAGCCAGGTACGTCAGCAGATAGGGCTCGTCTTTCAGGACCCCAGCCTCGATGAAAGGCTCAGCGGCCTGCAGAACCTGCGTTTTCACGCCCTTGTTTACAGCGTACCCGCCTCAGTCCGCGAGCAGCGCATCGAGCAGTTACTCAAAATGATGGAACTATGGGACAAGCGCCACAACAAGGTGCAGACCTTTTCCGGAGGGATGAAACGGCGCCTGGAGCTGGCGCGAGGACTGCTGCACCATCCCCGCGTTCTCTTCCTCGATGAGCCGACGCTCGGGCTCGACCCGCAGACCAGGAATCGTATGTGGGAGTATATCCTCGAGTTGCGCCGACAGGAGGCAACGACCATTTTCCTCACCACGCACTACATGGACGAGGCAGAGAAAGCTGACCGCATTGCCGTTATTGACTACGGAAAGCTCATCGCCATGGACACACCAGCAAAACTGAAGAGAATGGTGGGCAAGGACATCGTATCGCTGAAGACCGATGATAATGACAAGGCAATGGCAGAAATCAAACGCCGCTATCAAATTGAAGCCAGACGTGACGGTGATGGACTCTACTTTGAGGTCGCCAACGGAGAGGAGTTTCTCCCTGTTATCCTGCGCGAATTCAGCACCCTGATAGTCAGCGTGAGCATGCGCCGCCCGAGCCTCGATGACGTGTTCCTCAAGCTCACGGGAAGGGAGATACGCGAGGAGGACGTCAGCGATACCTTCAAGGCGATGGTTCGCCAGCATGGCCGCCGCTCGCGGCGCTAGGAGGATAATATGAATCAACTGCGTGGTATCTATACCATCTGGTATCGTGATTTATTGCGCTTCTGGTACGACCGGATGCGATTAATCGGGTCGCTTACCTTTCCGCTCCTGTTCCTGTTCGTCTTCGGCAGTGGCCTCAGCGGCAGAATGGGTGTGCTTGGTGCGGGCTTTGACTTCACCCAGTTCATCTATCCCGGCATTATCGGCATGACGGTGCTGATGAACTCGTTCATGTCCGGAATCTCCCTGGTCTGGGACCGCGAGTTCGGTTTTCTCAAGGAAGTGCTGGTGGCACCTATCAGTCGCGCGGCCGTCGCTACCGGCAAGACACTGGGGTCAGCCACCATTGCCTCTCTCCAGGGAATACTGATACTGGCGTTTGCCCCGCTCATTGGCGTTTCCCTTTCCATCGGGACGGTGCTGGCGCTCCTGCCACTCATATTCCTGCTGGCCGCCTCTTTTGGCTCGTTTGGCGTCCTGCTGGCCACCCGAATCCGTTCCATGGAGGCGTTTCAGGCCACGATGCAGATGCTGATGTTCCCCATGATATTTCTTTCCGGGGCATTTTTCCCTTTGCAAGGCTTGCCGCAATGGATGAACGTGCTGGTTAAGGTCAACCCGGCCACCTACGGCATTGCCCCCATCCGCCAGGTGGTGCTCGGCGCGAGTCCGGACGCGACTTACAGCATCAGCCTGTTCGGGCACACACTGACGCTCTGGAATGAAGTCGCCATTCTGGCCGGGTTCGGGATAGTGATGGTTCTGCTCGCCATATGGTCGTTCGGCAATCAGGAATAACCTGCTTGACTTTGCTCGTCTGAATGACAATAATGAAGTTGGTCTTCATCGGCACTCCCCGATAGCTCAATGGTAGAGCGGGCGGCTGTTAACCGCTAGGTTCTAGGTTCGAGTCCTAGTCGGGGAGCCAGACAAGCCTTTTTCTATCATTTTCCCCTCTTTTTTTCAAGCCTATGCTATATATTTTGGCGCGTTTTGTGGGGCTTGGAGCGGGGGTAGAGGTAAATTTGATATAATATGTCTAACCAGTAAATATAAGTTAGATCTTTATAACTAGAGGACTTAGAAGCACTAAATAATTGGAAAGGAATAAATTGCTATGCCTAAAGTAATCGTCACCGCCGCTATAACCGGAAGTATACACACACCTAGCATGAGTCCCTATTTGCCCATTACACCTGACCAGATTGCAGATAACGCCATTGGTGCTTATGAAGCCGGGGCTTCCATGGTTCATGTTCATGTGCGTGACCCAGAAACCGGACGACCCAGTCCGGATGTAGAACTCTATCGTCAGGTATTAACCAAAATAAAAGGCAAATGCAATGTCGTTGTTGGGGTAACCACAGGTGGCGGCCTGGGGACAACAAGTACTGAAGAAAGGTTGAGAGTCATTACTAACCTGAAACCTGAAATAGCGTCATTCAACGCTGGATCCATAAATATCGGCCTTCACGAAATTCCTGAGCAAAGTAAGATAACGGAATGGAAGTTTGATTGGGAAGAGCCGTATTTAAGGGCGACAGAAGACGTTGTTTTTGCGTACACATTTAAAACTATGAAAGAATATGCCCCAGACTTTTGAAGAGTGTGGTACAAAGCCTGAAGCAGAAATCTGGGACTCAGGTTTTATTGGCAATGTGGATTACCTGGTTAGGAAAGGATATATTAAGACGAGACCCACCTGGATGACTTTTGTCCTGGGCCCCATGGGAGGCCTACCTCCAACTCCTCATACTCTAATCTATTTGTCTGAAACGGCGAAGCGTTACTTTAGCGACAATTTTACGTGGCAGGTGTTGGGAGTTGGCCGATATCAGCTTTCGCTGTGCGCAATGGCCCTAGCTTTAGGAGGCAACGTCAGGGTCGGCATGGAGGATAGTCTTTATGCCGGAAAGGGAACCTTGGCAACGTGTAATGCAGACCAAGTAGAAAGAATCGTCCATATTGCCAAGGAACTGAGCATTGATATCGCTACGCCAGACGAGGCTAGGGAGATTCTCGGTCTGAAGGGAATAGATAAAGTGAACTACTAGAACTAATTCCAGTGATATCACAAGTAACACTGATGGTTTCTAAGAGAGGCTCATTGTTAGACGGTATTTCATTGACCTGTCTTCGTTGACGTGGGTATACCCCACGCTCCCCACGGCCGCGAAACGGGGCTTTTTCAATTGACTTAGTTGGATTCGAACCAACGACCTTCGGGTAGCGAGCAAGCGGGCAGTTTTCATAACAGATTGCACAATCTAACGGATCGTTAGCTCTGTTAATCAATTAACCTTATTAAAGGGTTTCTCACTACTGTGATTAGGCTGTACCCTCGTCATAGTCTTTCTTGGCTTGCTTCAGAGTTTCCTTACGGGCATTATCGGCTGCTTTCTCAGCCTCTTTATCAACGGCCTGTCCCCTGGCCTCTTTATGGACTATATCCGCTTGCTCCTTAGCCTCTTTATAGGCTATTTTCGCCTGATCACTACGCTCCTTTGACTTGGTTATAGCCTCCTGGGAGTCTATATCTCTTTGCTTCCAGAAATCAGAGAAGGCCGCCTGGGCTTCACCTGTAATCGCGTCACGGAGTTTCTGGGCTTGCTTTACGGCTTCCTTATGTGCTTGGTCGACTGCTTTCTTAGCCTCTTTATCAACGGCTATTTTCTTGGCCTCTTTATAGACTATATCCGCTTGCTCCTTAGCCTCTTTATAGGCCTTTTTAGCTCGATCCCAAGCCTCGTCCAATAGTTTCCTGGCTTCATTAGAACCCTCTGCCTGCTGAGCTGCTGATTTTCCTGTCGTCATTTCGGACACCTCCAGTATTTTTTCTGTTTGATTGGCCAGTCCATTATATAATAACTGTTTATATTATTGTAGAATAGGTGGCAAAACTAATTTAGTATTTCTTTCTCTTCTTCTATTAGACCGGTTATTGCATCTAGTATTAATGGAGGCTATCCCCCTTTTATCTGAAAGAGGGCGGGCCTCAACAACATCAATCACCTGGCCCCTCAGTTTTGTCCCGGTGAGGTTGCAAATTGCGGTTGTGCCTTCGGACTTTGAAGTCATTTCCACAAATCCGTATCCTCTAGGTTGGCCGCTGCCAATATACCTGTCGTCCATGATGGTTACCGATATCACTTCTCCGAAAACTGTGAACTCTTTTCGCAGTTCATCCCCAGTCATTTCGAGCGATAGATTGCCCACATAGATATTAATGGTGCCCCTCTTTTATCAAATCTTTGAAAACGGCGCAGCAATGATTTCTGCGATTCAGCTTCATTTATTGATACTGCTAAAAGCACAATTCACACTTGCCTGAGTCACACCCGGGCTGGTTACCCGACCCGGACATGACCTTAAGTTTAGTCTTGTTTATCTGCTCAGCCTGACTTTGCTGTAGCAATCTCTGCAGTACACTGGTCTACCTTCACGAGGCTCAAACGGTACCTCAGTTTCCTTGCCACAGTCAGAACAAACAACGGGGAACATTTGGCGAGGGGAGCTATAACCGTATCTACTATTACTATTACCATAGCTGTTGACACCGTTTCCGTAACGGTTTGCCTTCCTTGCGTCACGGCATTCGGTGCAACGCTTGGGATCGTTAGTATAGCCTCTGGATTGGAATGCCTCTTGTTCGTCAGCGCTGAAAGTGAACTCATTCCCGCAATCGGAACATTCGAGCGTCTTGTCCTTAAAAGACATTGGATGACCTCCTCTCTTCTTTATTTGGTTAGAGTTTTGGTCACCCAATATGTGAGAATAACTGTTAAGTTCAACCAGATATGTGATAACCAGTACTTATAACCTGCTGATATTATACCACAACTGGCTTTAATTCACAATCAAGCTGACCATTTTAGCTTCAAAAGGATTGCAACTCCAAGCATTGATAATCACATTGAGAAAGACTGGACTCGATGCACACTTTCTTATATTGTTACCCCAAGCTCCCCACGCCGCGGAACGGGGCTCGCCGGGACTTAAGCCAGCAGCACAACGTTTTCACAGGTCGGTTCCCGTATGTTAGGGATTGTTGAAAATTAGACTGTCTAGGACTGCCTAATTATTCAAAACTGGACTCTTGGGAACTCCTTTAGCGGGTAAATAACCGACTGCACCATTCGGTCTTCCCACCATATTCGCACTTCTAAGGCACC
>JADHXF010000005.1 GCA_016783105.1 Dehalococcoidales bacterium
GAAACGCTGGACATCATCGACTTCGAGCGCGGGGTAAAACTGTCCGGGACGCGGTTCTACGTCCTGAAAGGGCTCGGCGCCCGGCTGCAGCGCGCCCTCATCTGGTTCATGGTTGACCTCCATACCAGCCGGCACGATTATCAGGAAGTCTACCCGCCGTTCATGGTAAAGCGCGAGTGCCTTGTTGGCTCCAGCCAGTTACCCAAGTTCGCCGACAACCTCTACCATGACCAGGAGGACGACTTCTGGTTCGTGCCCACGGCGGAGGTGCCGTTGACAAACCTCCACCGCGATGAGATTATTCCGTCGGGCGCATTGCCCTTCAAATACGTTGCCTACACCGCCTGCTTCCGCAGGGAGAAAATGTCCGCCGGAAAGGACACGCGGGGCATCAAGCGCGGCCACCAGTTTGACAAGGTCGAGCTTTACAAGTTCACCGAGCCGGAGACCTCCTATGATGAGTTAGAAAAGATGGTCACTGACGCCGAGGCGGTCTGCCAGCAGCTGGAATTGCCGTACCGCGTCGCCATGCTCAACACCTCGGAGCTCGGCTTTGCCTCGGCCAAGTCCTATGACATCGAGGTCTGGGCGCCCGGCTGCGGGGAATGGCTTGAGGTCAGCTCTTGCTCTAACTGCACCGATTTCCAGTCCCGGAGGGCCAATATCCGCTACCGCCCCACCCCCGACTCCAAGCCCCAGTACGTGCACACGCTGAACGGCTCCGGCCTGGCCCTGCCCAGGATAATGATTGCCGTCATGGAGACCTACCAGAATAAAGATGGGAGTATAAATGTCCCAGAGGTCTTACAGGGAATGGTGGGGGAGAAGGTGATAAAATAGACATTCAATCAGGTAGTCAGTAGGAGGTAGTCATCATGTCAAAAAATGCCAAGAGAGCCCTATGTCAGCCTGTTGAGTTTGCTGGGGCTTGTTTTCCTGCTGGTGGGGATATTTGTCTGGACCTTTAGTTTAACGCTAGGTCTCATTCTCGCCATCGTCTGCTGGGTAGGCAGCGGCATCCTGGCCAAGTACTGGGGAGTGAAGAAAGAGAAAGATTAGAGACTTCTTTATAGCACAATAAGATGAGATTGGATTTTGGATTTATCGGAAAGAGGAAGAATTATGGCACAAGGTGAAGTTCGCGTAGCTTGGAGCGCTTTAAAGGAGTTTATAAAGAAGATATTCGTACGAGCGGGAATGCCTTCTAGAGATGCGGAAACCGAGTCTGATGCTCTCATATGGGCGAACTTGAGAGGAGTGGATTCTCACGGTGTACAGCAAATTTCATGGTATGTGGAAGCCATAGCTATACACCACATGAAGGTAAAACCTAATATTCAGATTGTTAAGGAAACACCAGCCACTTTGTTTATTGAGGCAGATCACGCGCTTGGACCGGTGGTTACCGTTTTTGCTATGGACCGGGTGATAAAAAAAGCGAGAGAGGTAGGTATTGGCTGGGCTTTAATTTGTAATACTACACATCAAGGAGCAATGGGTTACTACCCTCTAATGGCAGCAGAGAAGGGCATGGCAGGAATAGCTTGGGTATGCAGTGGTACAAATACAGCACCTTATGGCGCCAAGCTTGCAGGGATAAGTAACAACCCGATAGCCATTTCTGTACCGGCAAAACGCCACCGTCCATTAATCCTAGATATGGCAACGAGTGTTTCAGCTGCCTCAAAAATTTTCGTCGCTAGGGATAAAGGTGTTTGCATTCCGCAAGGTTGGGCATTAGACAGAGATGGTAATCCTACAACCAACCCGGCAGAGGCTGCTACTTTGCTACCACTTGGCGGACCAAAAGGCTCCGGACTGTCAATTATGCTGGAGTGCTTGGCGAGTGTAATGGCGAACAACCCAAAGCTGGAACCCATATTGCTAGGTAAAGAAAAATCTTGGGGATTGGGTGCTCTTGTTGGCAATCCTGACAATATCCGCCGTCGTATTCAGAATAGTGTTGTGGCCGCTATCGATATAAGCACATTTACTGATGTTGAGGAATATAAAGAGCACATCGATAATCTTATTGATGGTCTCAAGGCTCTGCCCAAAGCTGAAGGGTTCGATGAGATATTCGTTCCTGGCGAACCCGAATGGAGAACTTATGACGAACGTTTCCGGAATGGTATTCCTCTTCCCGAGGTAACAATCAATAAACTGCGGAATGTTGCAGAGAAGTATGGTATTGAGCTTCCGCACGGTCTATAGTCAATAAAGACAGGGAAAGAATTGTGAATTTAGCTGAGAATAGCATTGGGGTACCAGGTGATAACTACGCCTGGCTAATAAGGGAACTTGGCATTTTAAGAACTGACCTTATTTCGAAATGTGAAATTATAACATCCGCAATTCAAAAGCAGCTAGATGCGAATCCCTATGCTGAAGTTTTAAATTCATTTCCGTTACTCGGTACAATAGCAACCGCGACAATTATCGGAATACTCAAAAATATTGATAACTGGGCAAATAAGAAAAAATTGAAAAAAAGCTCTCGGAATTTATAGTACTATGATGCAATCGGGTACTAAAAGCAGGACTAAACGAGGCAAAGAAGGTAGCAAGCACGGTAAGAGAGTATTATTCCAGGTATGCTGTCGCTGCATAACAGAGAAAGCACCAGAAAACGATTTCAAGGATTACTATTTGCGGCAATTATCTCAGGGTAAGATACGAATTAAGGCTTTAGTTAGCACGATGGGCAAGCTTGCAGAGATTATTTTTCACTGCCTGAAAAATATGGAGCCATATGAGTATAAAGGGACATACAGAAGAATCCAGCGTTTAACAGAAGATACATAGTGCGCCCATAGTTTGAAAATACTTTTGATGCACTAAGCATATTGAATTTGCTTCTGCCGTTTCAATATCTGTTGTATATAATATTTCGTTCTTATTTCATATTTCATAAATTGCTTTTAGAATTTGCACATTCTACAATTAATACCATGTTATGGTATTAGATAATGATAACTGAGATTTCCGTAAACATTTGGTATTTTCGTTTGCAAAAATGCATATGATATGAATAGAAAAAGAGTCGAAATTGACTTACTACTAATAAATTTCTTAACCGGTATACTTTTAGTAATCGTCTTCACCGATAGTCTGCCATGGCTCCGAGTGATTCTAAGCATTCCGTTTATCATCCTATTCCCGGGCTATGCGCTGATGGGAGCACTCTTTCCCGGAAAAGACAGCCTTGACAAGGTAAACAGGACAGCGTTAAGTCTGGGATTTTCCATTTTTATCGTGGTCCTGACCGGTATCCTGCTCAATCATCTGCCCTGGGGTATAGGCCTTCACTCAATCGTTTTGTCAATATCTATTTTCACTTTCGCTCTATCGGTAACCGCCTGGTATATTCGCGGACGGTATTATCCAGACGAAAGGTATAATGTTGGCTTCAAGTCAGTCAGGCTTGATTTTACTAACTCTTTTAAGCCTCCCACTAAAGTTCACCTCAGCCTTTTTATCCTTATTCTATGCGCCATAATAGCGGTTGCCGGTGGCTACAGCTACATGATGGCGGACTCTTCGGAGAAGCAGCCGTTTACCGAGTTCTACATACTGGGAATTGAAAACCGCGCCGATAGTTATCCACTGGAACTAAAGCTGGGAGAGAGGGGAGAAGTAACGGTTGGCATTGTAAACCGTGAATATGAAGCGACTAATTACCGAATAGAAGTTGTTGTTGAAGATAACAAAACGTATGAGTTATTTCCGATAGTGCTGGCGCCGGAAGAGAAATGGCATGGGGAATTAGAGTTTATTCCAGAGCCGGTTGTTAAAAGACAGAAAGTCGAGTTCTGGCTTTATAAAGATGCAGACCGGTCAGGCGAAGTCAGATATCTCTGGGTAAATGTAAAAGCATGATGGTGAAAACAACGTGAATAACGGCGTGGTTTTGCCACTGAAGCGGCAAAACAATGTCATAGAAGGGTTGCTGCTGGTATTGATATTGCTGCTGGCCGTTTTCATGGCCGGTATCCCCCATTTTGAATATATATACCCGCTGCACATCGATGAATTATCCAGCACGATTACTTCGTGTCCATCCTCAAGCAGCCTATCGACTAAGTGGCTGCCAATAAAGCCGGCGCCACCGGTTACCAAGCTCTTCATCTCTTTAACCTCATTATAACGTATCACCTAACGTGTGATGTCAATTATCGGGCAACGATTTATATGAATAAATATTTCCCCAATTAATCTGTAATTCGCGGCGTTTGAACTTTGGCCTTCGTAGAACTTTATCTCACCTAGCTTATAACGCTTCACGTTGACTTTATTATGGACAAAATAATGACATTTGTCAATAGTTATTTTAATAATTTAACATCAATAATGACTACTGTCAATTATATAGATTATAATCATTGGGGAACTTTATAAATTATCCACAATGTAAAGCCGGTGAATATTGATGCTGGAGGTTGGAACAAATGACTTCTACGGAGTAGACATAATACAAGTGCCATTTGGCATGGCATATGCAATAAAAGCGTGGGAGGTGAAAAATGTCCGTAATCAGTAATTACCTGAATAGCCTGAGCAATTGTCTGCGGGAGCTTTCCCAACAGGAAATCGCCAATATAGCCGAAGCCCTGTTTCAAACCTATCAACGAGGCAAGCAGATCATTATTATGGGCAACGGGGGCAGTGCATCGACTGCTTCTCACTTTGCCCGTGATCTCAGGATAGGGACTGCCGTAAAAGATAAACCTCGTGTGAACGCTACGAGTATAACTGATAATATGGCCATGGTTACTTCTCTGGCCAATGATGTTGATTATGATTCCGTATTCAAGGAACAACTGGTAGGACAACTGAATGAGGGCGATGTGGTTATAGGGATAAGCGCTTCCGGTAATTCCCCCAACGTGCTCAACGCCATTGAATATGCCCGCGAAAGCGGGGCAATGACCATCGCGCTCACCGGCTTTGATGGAGGGAAATTAAAAGAACTGGTAAATAAGGCAATCATTGTATCCAGCTGGGATTACGGTCAGGTTGAAGACATTCATCTGTGTTTGTGCCATATTCTAGCGTACGCAGTCAAGGAAAAAAATAGTGGGAGATAAATCTACTTTCATTGCGGTGGAATAAGGGTAACGCGTGTACACAAAATTGGCTGTTGAATAATATATCGTGGGCCGCACTAGAGTTATTACGTAAAATATAGTTAACACAATCTCGATTTAGGTAGTCCCGATGTCAAGATACGCTTCAATACAAGGCTGCAAACAGCTTACTCCTCATATATTTAGTTCTTTAGATCGAGGCATCAGTATACAATATAGTGCCATACCTATAAAAGCAGAGGCATATCCTATGTAGTGAATTGGGCTAAATAATAGAATCGCAGTATTATTGATATACGCCTGATGAAATGCCCCTTCAAGAATGCCTTGACAGACTTGCCAGGCACCAAACGTGGCAAGATATAACCCTAGAAACCAGCGATATAATGATTGCTTAAACCAGTTCCACCTGAATATCAGTATTGATAATAGTAAGACACCAGTGAACAGACCGCCGGCGCAACTCACCACTGTCATCCCTGCAGTGTAATCTTTGGAAGCCGAAATAAACACAGGCGCGAAGTAATCGGGGTCAAACCAAGTGAAATGTGCAATGGGTATGCCGAATAGCAAAGAAGTTATATAGTGCGCACTTTCGTGGATAATAGCGGCAGGTCAGCTATGGCTCCTTATTGGTAAATTGGAAATTCAGTCACTATCGTTGAGCCGAGTGATCTTAACCTTATATATTACAAAGTGCTCGTCGGTGCGAAGCAAGCCTTTGTCCTTAAGGTCGTTTATTGCTCGCTGTGCCTCATCCAACGACTGGTAGGACACGATGTTCCCTTCATTTGCCGGAACCCAATCGAGCAAATAAGCTTCAACAATATATTGGCTTAATATGGTAGGGTTATCTCTCAACGGTGACCCTATTATATACTGTTCGCCTTCGTAGTTAAACTGAACCTGCATAACGCCAACTCACGCTCGTTTTGACCTGGAAGATATCAATACCTTGCGTATCGATTCCTATTACAAAGTTAAGCATGCTTGCTCATTAGAACCTCTTTTTTCTTTAACTCAATATGTATCGATTTTTCTACTACGCACAGCTTATTCCTTGTCAATACCCTTTAGTATCCGCGGACCTAGTGTTTTCTCATCCCGATGGTAGACCAATCCGACCCGATAGCATCACCAGAGCTTTTCCCGAAATAGCCGAGTCGGTTGGGCTAAGAGGTGTTAGACTCCATGGCCTAAGACATGCTCATGCCACAATCCTGCTGCAACAGGGGACAAACCCTAAGATTGTTCAGGAGCGTCTTGGACATAGTTCTGTGTCCACAACACTGGATATCTATAGTCATGTATTACCTGGTCTTCAGGAAGTGGCAACACGCCAGTTTGATGAGAGCTTAGAGGTTCGCCAGAAATATGTCGGCAAATGTCGGCAAAGTTGAATTGAGGGGCCTTCTTGAGGTAAAATTTAGCTTTGGGAGGGGTGTCCGAGTGGCCTATGGTGACGGTCTTGAAAACCGTTGTTCTCGCAAGAGGACCGTGGGTTCGAATCCCACCCCCTCCGCCATATTCCCCCTGATTAACTCAAACTGAAATGAAAACTGACTCCCTGCTCAAAGCCCTCACCGCCGCCGGCCTCGGCTCACGCCGAAAGATGGCCGACGCCATAAAGTATGAGCGCGTCACCGTCAACGGTGCGGTCGTCACCGACTTCCGCCACCCGGTAAACACCGCTAAAGATGCTATCGCGCTGGACGGCAAGGCGCTCGACCTCAAGCCCAGAGGAACGGTAACCTTAATGCTCAACAAGCCGGCGGGGTACATCTCCACCCTCAGCGACGAGCGGGGCCGGCAGAAAGTAACCGACCTCCTGCCAGACAGGTATCGCCGCCTCAGGCTCTACCCGGTGGGGCGGCTGGACAAGGACAGCACCGGCCTGCTCCTGCTCACCAACGATGGCGACCTTGCCTACCGCCTGACCCACCCCCGCTACGAGCACGAGAAGGAATACCTGGTACAGGTTCAGGGCAAACTAAAAAGAGATGAAATGAGCAGGCTGGAACACGGGCTTGACCTCGACGACGGCAAGACCAGCCCGGCGAAAATCAGGGAGATAACTATCCAGCCCTTCAACTACAGCCTCACCATCCGCGAGGGCAAAAAACGGCAGGTGCGCCGCATGTTCGCCCATCTGGGTTACAGGGTAATGGCATTGAAACGGGTCCGCTTCGGAAACCTTGTACTTGGCGAACTTGCCGAGGGTAAGACACGAGAGCTCAGCGCCCGGGAGATAAGCTCACTGCTCAGTCGCGCCCGATAGAAACCTTGCTCAGGTCGGCGTAACCCATCGGCGTCAGCTCGTAGCCGCTGACGTAGGGCTTGACCAGGTAGTAGTTCTTGGGGAACCACAGCGGGATGCAGGCAGCGTCGTCAACCATCATCTGCTCCGCCTGCTGATAGAGCGCCAGGCTGGCGTCATAATCGAGTTCCACCCCCGCCCGGTTCAGAATGTCGTCCACCGCCGGGTTGCTGTATTCACCGGCATTATTGTCCTCGCCGGTGCGGAAAAGGATTTCAAGGAAGTTCTGGGGGTGGGGATAATCGGCCACCCAGCCCATGTAGTACATCTCGTCCTTCTCTTCTTTCAGGTGATAGAGAAACTGCTCCGGCTCCAGCTGCCTGACCTTGACCTCCACCCCGAGGTTCTGCCGCCACTCATAAACAATGGCTTCCAGGCTGTTCGAAATCAACCCTCCCCACCCTATCGTCGTTACCGTAATCGGGGGCAGGTTGTCCACGCTGCCGTATCTGGAGCTGGCAATCAGCCCCCTCGCTTTCTCAACATCAAACTCCAGGCCATTCAGGCCTTCATTGAAACCGGGGATACCGGGCGGCAGAATGCCATCGGCCCGCTCCATCATACCCTTGAAGACCAGCTTAACCAGCTTATCTTTATCAAGTGCCATGCTGAAGGCGTGCCTCAGGTTAGTATCGTCGAACGGCGGCCTGGTATGGTCGAAGCCAAGGTAGCTGAAGCTCAGCTCCGGCACAATCTGCAGCTCCTGGTAAAAGTTGCCCGCAGGGTCGGTAACCTTGTCAATATAGTTGATATAAACCTCCGTGGCATCGATTTCGCCAGTCTCATACAGGTTCATCGGCACGCCACCCCACAGCTTAAAAGCCACCGTGCCAACCCCGGCTTTCTCATGGTAGTAACGGTCATTCCTTTCCAGAACGAGCTGGTTTTCCTCCTCCCATTTTTTCAAACGGAAAGGCCCGGTTCCGTTTGGCTCCCGCCACCACTCACCACCCTGCTCTGCCTCATTGCTGTCCACCACAAACGCTACCGGGTAGGTCATCTTGGCCAGGAAATAGGATTTTGGGGTATCAATGGTTATCTGGAGAGTGTAGTCATCGATGGCCCTGACGCCACTTATGTCCGTCGCTTTTCCGGACAGCATTTCCTCAACGCCAGCAATGTCTCCCAGGTAGGTAGCCGCGGTTAATGACCCGGTGGAAGGTCGACATGCGCGCTCAAACGAGTACTTGAAGTCGCTGGCGGTCACCTCCCGGCCATCCTGGAACTTAACATCTTTGCGCAGATAGAAGGTATAGGTGCGCCCGTCAGCGCTCACGTCCCAGCGTTCGGCAATATCCGGGGCTGGCTCCAGATTTTCGCCAAGGCGCACCAGCCCGTTGTAAATCTGCTGGATATATTCGTGCGAAATCATCTCCCCCGATACCGCCGGGTCGAGGGTGATAGGGTCGATGCCGTACAGGTTCAGTGCCGTTTCCTGACTGCGCTGGCAGCCCACCAGCAACAGGCTGCACAGCATCACCACCATTAAAAGGGCATAAATGATGCGTTTCATTTACCGTACCGCTTCACACTTTATTTACAGATTGGCCTTGACCGCCTGGCAAAATTCGGTCGTGGAAGTGCTCCCTCCCTGGTCTCGCGTAAAACACTTCCCATCCTGATAGACCTTGTATATCGCTGCCTCCAGATGGGCTGCCTCTTGCTCATAGCCAATATGTTCCAAAAGCATAGCGCCGGCGAGGAGCATGGCGGTGGGATTGATAATGTTCTGCCCGACGATGTCAGGCGCCGTGCCGTGCACCGAGCCGAAGTAGGCAAATTCATTGCCGACACAGGCATTGGGAGTCAGCCCCAGCCCCCCGATAAGCGTCGCCGCCTCGTCACCCAGAATATCTCCGTGCTCATTATCCATGACCAGCACATCAAACTGCTGCGGGTTGATGACCAGCTGCTGGGCACAGTTGTCGATGATAAGCTGGCTGAAGGTCAGTCCAGGGTACTGCCTGACTGTTTCCTCAGCGATGCGGCGGAACATCTCGTCCGACTGCGTCAGGAGATTATATTTACTGGATACCGTAACTTTGCCCTTCCCACCCCTGGCTTTTCTCTTCATGGCGAGCTCACAGGCGACGCGGCAGATATCCTTCGTTATCGCCTCGGTGTTTACTTTAACCGCGAACTTGCCCTTCATGGTGGTATCAAGCGTTATTCCGAGCATATCATTCTTCAGTTTCAGCGGCGCCAGTTGCGCAATATCGCCTTCCCATCCCGGATAAAGCCCTTCGAGGTTCTCTCGCAGAATGATGAAGTCTATGCCTTCGGCGTTCTTGAGCGGACTTCTCAAGCCCGGCACGTACTTTGTCGGACGGATATTGGCAAAACATCTCTTCCCCCACCGCAGGTAGCCATGCACACCTCTAATATCGCGGGTTGAACCCATAATGGCACAATCAGCGTCATCAAGCATCTTTTTCGCCGACTCTGGAAAGCTGGTGCCATATTTGGTGACGGCTTCATCGCCCGTTTCTGTCCAGACAAATTCAATGTCCAGGCCCATCCCCTCCAGAATACGAACCGTAGGCACAACCACCTCCGGCGACGCATCGTCTCCCTTCACAACGCATACTCTCTTGGTCATTCATACCCCCTGTTAAAGATTGAAAGTTTAGCAACGGATGACAACTAGTGTAGCATATATGCTTCACCTCTGCCTACTTTAACTGCCTAGTGCCGTACCCGGCAAATCTCATACGGGCGTACACAGGTACTGATGAGGTATTATAATCTAGGTTAAAGTGAGGTAAATTGATATATGTACTTAAAAGACCTGACCTGGTGCCAGTCCTTTACAAAAATTTCAAAAGGTCTTATTTCCCGAATATTTCTACAGCTCGATTCATACTGGCGATTACGTCAACACCGAAAGGACAGCGCTCCATACAGGCACCGCACTCCGTGCAGGCCGAAGCTTTTACCGGTAAAGCCTCATAGGCAGCTGCAACGTCGCTGCTCATGGCTAATCCAGCGGTATCCGTTATTTTGGTAAGCGTCCCGATGTCAATGCTGACCGGACAGGGCAGGCAATGGTTGCAGTACATGCAGCTACCCTTTAATTTCCACATGGGATTGCTGTGGATGGCACTGAAGTCTTTCTCCTCATCAGGTGCTTCCAGAAAGGCAAGAGCCGCTTGCAACTCAGCCACATTCTTGCAACCAGGCACAGCGGTACTGACCGCCGGCTGGGCAAGGGCATAGCTCAGGCACTGGACCGGCGTCAGCACAATGGAACTGGGATTTTCTCGGAACAGCACCCCGGCGGCATAAGGTTTCATCGCCACCAGAGCCACGTTCTGCGCCGCACAGGCGTGGTACAGGGCTCTGCGTGCCGGCATGGTATCACCAGCCGCAGAAGGCGCCTGACGGTCCAGGATTTCCTTCAATGACACTCCGGGCAGCATCTCTTCGGGCAGCGTGTCGAAAGCAGGGTTTACGGGAAACATGAGCACATCGATATAGCCGCTGTTCACCGCCTGCAGAGCGGTCGGCACGTTATGACCGCTCACCCCGAGAAAACGGGCTTTACCCTGTTTTTTTATCTTCAATGCCAGCTCCAGCAGGCCTCCGGAGTGAAAAACCTGCTCGTAATCATCCTGGCTTTGTATAAAATGGAGCATGAGCACATCAATATAGTCAGTTTTGAGCCTCCGGAGCAGGTCCTCGTAATAAGACAGGCACTCAATCCCGTCCCTTGACCGGCAGTACTGGCCATCGCGCATGACCGAACCCAGATGGCCAGCGATTATCACCTTTTGTCTTTTATTTTGCAGAGCCTTACCGAAATTATCACGCACGCCGGGCGAGGCCATGAACAGGTCAATATAGTTCACGTCGTTATCAATTGCCTCATGCACTACGGAAACGACCGTATTTTCCGGCTCTAACTCAAGGTACTCCGCCCCCAGCCCCACCACCCCGACATCAATGCCCGTCTTGCCTAATTTTCGGTATATCATGCCAACACCCAAAACCAGTGATGAGTTGTTTTTAACCTTCTTTCAGACGCCTTACAAATTGGTCCACTGCCTGTAGAAATCGTTCCGGTGCCTCGAGGTGGGTCCAGTGGCTTTTAGCCGGGACTATCTCGAGCGTTGCCTGCGGAATATGCTCAGCCATGAAACGGGAGCACTCCACCACTGGCGCATCGCCCTCACTCATCACCACCAGAGTTTGCACCGGCAGTTTTTCCAGTTTGGGCGCCATCTCAAAGATGCTGGGACGCTCTTTTTGCACGCCCCGGATAACAGAGGCAATTGCCTGAGGCGAGTTAGTGAGCTCAGCCTGAATGAGCGACTTTCCCAACCTGGGGTCAGCGAAAGCGACGCCCCAGGCTGGCAGCTTCTTCATTTCTTCTACATAGGCGTCAATCCCTTCCCTTTCGGCGGTGTCCGCCATATGACCCCACCATTCCTTCCACCATTCTCTATCTGATGAACCGGACCCGATACCAACGGGGATGAGCCCGATACATCGTTCCGGGTAGCGGAGAGCAAAATTGAGCGCCACATTCGCGCCCATGGAATGCCCGCCGACTATGGCCCTGTTTATGTCAAGCGCGTCCATTACGCCGCGCATGTCCTCTACCATAATGTCCTGCGAGTACGCCTCCGGTCGGTCGGGTTTTTCCGAGTCTCCGTGTCCTCTGGCATCATAGGCGACCACCTGATAGCGGTCCTGAAAGAATTCCATTAACCCTGCCCACTCCTGCCAGGTGCCACCAAGTCCATGCGCCCATACCATGGCAGTTCCGGAACCTCGCTCTCCGTAAAACATTCGTACACCGTTCACTGTTATATCCGGCATTCACCAAGCCTCCTTTCTGACATCTGTGCATTATAGCATGACTTGTTCTGCATACAGAATAAATGTGGAAAATTGACAGAAATGCTATAATTATTTGAATTTTACACTGGCGAAGCAAATTTCAAGCGCAAGGAGGTTAAACCATGGCCAATAAGATGAACTTCAGCGGCATTATCCCGGCAATGCTGACTCCCTTCACCAGCAGCGGAGACCTGGATTTAGCTGGCCTGAAGAAGAATGTGGATTTTCTGATTGAAAGCGGCGTGAGTCAGATAATGTGCCTCGGCAGCACCGGTGAAGCCGCCACCCTGACACGAGAGGAGTGCGTGAAGGTAACCGAGGCCACCGTAAAAGCGGCCAATGGCAGGGTCCCCGTTATGGCCGGTACCGGCGCCACCAGTACCCGCGAGGTTATCGAACGCTCTAAAGAAGCTAAAAATGCTGGCGCGGATTCAGTTATGATTGTTACCCCGTTTTATGAGATACCCAATCAGGAGGGGTTATATAAACATTACGCCTCCATTGCGGAAGCGGTGGACATCCCCATCTGCCTTTATAACATTCCGCCGCATACCCAGGTCGAAATCGCGCCCGAGACACTGGAAAAGCTGGCCGAAATCGACAACATAGCGGCGTTGAAGGACAGCAGCGGCAGCCTGAGCTACTTTGCCGAGGCGCTGCGACGGGTCGGCGATAAAATGGCGATTCTGACCGGCGGCGATGACATCACCCTGCCCTGCTTTGCTCTCGGCTGCCATGGTGCCATCCTGGCCCTGGCCAATATTGCACCTCGCATGGTGGTTGACCTCTTCCATGCGATGCAGCAGAAGGAAAGAGAGAAGTCGCTGGATATTTTCTTCAAGCTGCTGCCCATTTCCCGCGCCATAAGTATGCCCCAGAATTTCCCTGCTCCGGTGAAAGAGGCCGTCAACATGCTCGGCAGACCCGCCGGGCCGGCCCGCAGCCCCATAGTGCCGCTGGGTAACGCGGACAAAGCAGAAATCAAAAAAACGCTGCAGTACGCCGGGCTGCTCTAGAAAAGAGGCGGATTTGCTATGAAAATTACCGGTGTTGAAGCCATAGAACTGCGCCTTCCTGAGTCATACGCCGGGCCGCGATTGATTGTCCGCCAGACGCTCGTTATAAAAGTGTATACCGATGAAGGCATCGTCGGCATCGGCGAGGTAGATTCCTGTCCCACGGTGGTCAGGGCTACCGTAGACGCCCCGCTTGCCACCAGCCCTGCCTCTGGCCTGGCCAAAGTTATCATCGGCCAGAACCCTCTGGAAATCCGCCAGCTCAACGACCGCATGTACCAGGCCACCTTTGACTACGGGCGGGGCGGCGTCGTCATGCATACCATCGGCGGCATTGACATCGCCCTCTGGGACATCGCCGGCAAATACTACAACCAGCCGCTGTACCGACTTCTCGGCGGGCCGTTCCATACCAGGATACCTGCTTACGCCAGCACCCTGTTCGGCAGTAACGGCAAGGAAACCGCCGAAGAAGGTAAAAAATGGCTGGATAAAGGCTTCACCTCGGTCAAATTCGGCTGGCACCCGATGGGACAGAGCGAAAAGCTTGACCTTGAGCTGGTCGAGGGGGCGAGGCGGGGAATCGGCGATAACTGCAACCTGATGATTGACGCTGGCTGCTGCTGGGACACGGCCACCGCCATCAAACGCGCCCAGCAGTTCGAGGATTATAACGTTTTCTGGCTGGAAGAGCCGCTCGCCAGGGACAACATTGACGGCTACCGGCAGATAACCGGTGTTTCCCGAATACCGATTGCCGCCGGCGAGGGAGAAGCCGGGCGCTATGCCTTTAGAGAACTGATTGAGCGCGGCGGCATCCACATCGCGCAGATTGACCTGGTCCGTAACGGCATTACCGAATCAATGAGGATTGGCGATCTGGCTGAGGACAGAGGTTTGAAGGTGGTCAACCACCACTGGGCGTCCGATATCAACCTGGCGACCAGCCTTCATTTTCTCGCGTCCCGCAAGAACACTTTCATCGTGGAGTACTGCGTGGCGGAAAGCCCGCTCAGATGGGAAGTGACCAGGAAAAAACTGGAGCTTGATGCCGAGGGCTACGTCCACGTACCCGACGGGCCGGGCCTGGGTATTGAGCTAAATGAAGAGACGATTGAACGCTATCGGGTTAATTAAAGAGAAGGAGGCGTGATGGAGAAAAAGCTTGCCGGTAAAGTGCAGACGGTACTGGGCCTGATTGATGGTGATGAACTGGGCTTGACCCTGCCCCACGAACACCTCCTACTTGACCTGACCGTGCGTTTCAAGCTCGCCGAGGGGAGTGTCACCGCCAGGACCATGGCAGAAAAACCGCTGTCGCTGGATATGGCAGGCTGGATTCGTTTTCACCTCTTCGAGAACCGCGACAATCTGCTGCTCAACGATGAAGCGCTGGCCATCAGAGAAATCATGCGCTTCAAGCTCGCCGGGGGGAAGAGCGTGGTTGATGTCACCAACTGGGGCATCGGACAGGACCCGCACGCCATGGCCCGCATCGCCCGCGCTACCGGCCTCAACGTCATCATGGGTACCGGCTACTACACCATGGACTCGGGCTGCGCTGAAGTGCTGGCCAGAAAGTCCGAGGATGAGATTTACCAGGAAATCGTTAATGACGTCATGGTGGGAACCGATGGCATCTGCGCCGGCATCATTGGCGAAATCGGAGCCGACTCCTGGCCGCTCCATGAGATTGAGATAAAGTCGCTGCGGGCGGCGGTCCGGGCACAGCACGCCACCGGCGCGGCGTTGACCATTCATCCCGGCCGACTTGACGAGTCACCGCTTCAGATCGTTGATATCATCAAAAAAGCCGGCGCCGATATGAGCCGGGTGATTATCGAGCACATTGACCGCACCGCTTACTCCTTCGAGACCATGACAAAAATCGCCAAGGCCGGTTGCGCTCTTGAGTTCGACTGCTTCTCCATGGAAGGCTACTACCCCAAGCGCTACGGTGTTTTTGACATACCCAACGACGCCCAGCGCGTCAATTACATTATCCGTCTCATCGAAATGGGCTATCTGAGCCAGATTCTCATCGCCACCGACACGGCTATGAAATCAAGGCTGACGGCCTACGGCGGCCCCGGCTACGCCCACATCCCGGAGAATGTCATCCCCTGGATGCGCGCCAAGGGCATGTCCGAAGAGACTATCAACACCCTTACCGTAGAGAACCCGAAGCGATTGCTTATCTTCGTGGCGCCGTCAAAATAACAAAATTTATTACTATCGTCATATCACAGATAAGGCGAGGTAAGCGGCAGCTTCAGGCCAAACTGCTCGGTAAACTCTTGCCTCATCTTCCGGTAGAACTCGATGCATTCCTTGTTCGGTGTTCCGGAAGCGATGTCAAAATAGTCCGGCAATTTCTTGCCGAGCGGCGGGTCCTTTAGCTTATCTTCATAATAGCTCAGCAGCGTTGATACTATGGTATTGGCTTCTTTCCGACTCATACCCGCAGAGGCATGGGCTACAGCATTGCTGAAAATGTTCTCAATGGGGTCGCTATAGTCCTCCATAATGCCTTTTGAAGGAGGCCCCACCTCCACCGAACCGCCGGATACCACCGCCGCCATCACCCAGGCCGCGAATTCATAATAGCACATTTTGGTCATCGGGCCTGCAGACGTATAGCCAGGGGCAACGATGGGCAGCGGGCTGTTTCGGGTTGCGGCCTGAATCCCCACGCTCCGTGCCCAGATAATCTCTCTCATGGACGTCGTGCCGCCTTCGATGGGAACCGCCAGCGGATGCTGCACCACGCCCCGTGTTACCAGAATGTCTACCGGGTTGTAGGCGGCACATAACACCGCCACCCCTGCTGGCCCACCGGCAAAGCCCCCCAGAATCACGCCATTCTCGGCGAAGGTCAGGTTTCCCACCGACTGGCAGTAAGCCACTTTGTTCAGGGCGTCAAAATCAACCTTAAGCTCATGAACGGTACCGATTTCCAGGGCATCGGTCTTCGGGTTGCCGAAAGCATGGCCGGCGATATGCTCCGTCGCCCGCACCGCCGAGGCCACCTCATTGACCACCGGCATCCCCGAACGCCCAGCGCGACGCAATGCTTCCCGCACCAGAAGCACCGTCCTGATAGCGCCTTCCACGCCCCGCGGACTCCCCGCGACCAGGTCTCTGCCATCGAGATTGGTGAGACAGGGTGCGGTGATACCGTATGACAGGGGGTCCTCAGCATAGGTCTTCACCACATTGATCAGGTTCCACTCGGTGGATACCGGGCCAGCTCCGCAACCGGAGCACCAGGGAGGCGTCTCATCCTCGGGAAGACGTCTTGGCATCAACCGGGCATCTCTGCCTTCCCCAAACACCACATTGCGCGGTGCCGACTCGAGCGCCCCTTCTATCTCCTCTCTCGTGAACAGGATACGCCTCTCGGTATCCAGGCAGTAAACGCCGGTCTCGACCAGAAACTCCATGCCGGCTTCCCAGACGCGGTCAGCCAGGTCATCATCAGCCGGCACCGGGTTCTGGGGGTCGTATTTTATACCGTACTTTTCCAGCACTTTCCGCAAGTTAGGCACGAAGATGTCAAGGTCAAAATCACGCTCCGTGCAAATCGGCCCGGTTAACGCTCTTTCCACCACCGTATCAAAGCTGAGCATAATTTATCTCCTGCATTATATTTTGGGTTACAGATAAGGCGAGGCGCTGGTGAACCTAATGCCGAACTGTTCCGTCATCTCTCGCCTGACCTCCAGGTATAGCTCCAGAAACTCCCGGTTCGGTTTGCCGGTTACGGGGTCACAGCATTCCTGGTACTTTTTACCCGTGGGCGGTTCGCGTAGCTGAGTTTCATACTTTCCCAGCAGTGCATTCACAATATTATTCGCTTCCTTTCGACTCATGCCCGCCACGGCGTGAGCTACCTCGCTGGCCAGAAGAGGCTCCACCGGGCTGGTATAGTCGAGGGCGGTACCCCTTGCTGATGCCCCTACCTCAACCGAACCACCGGAAACCACCGCGGCCATAACCCAGGCGCAGTGCTCGTAGAAGAGCATTTTGGTCATCGGTCCGGCCGCGGAATAGCCAACGTTTACCACCGGCAGGGTGCTGTTTCGGGTAACGGCCTGGTTGGCCACGCTGCGTGCCCAGATGGTGTCCCGCGCCGAGGTAACGCCAAGGTCGAAATGGGTCGGGAAGGGATGCTGTACCGCGCCCCTGAGGACGAGCAGGTCAACCGGATTGTAGGCGGCCGTTACCACCGCCACCCCCGCCGGTCCACCAGCCAGCCCACCCAGTATGACTCCATTCTCGGCAAAAATAAGGTTTCCTGCGGCCAGCGAATAGGCAACCTTATTCATGGTATCAAAATCAACCTTCAGCTCATGAACAGTGCCGATTTCCAGGGCGTCCGTCTTGCGAATACCGAAGTGGCTGGCAGCGATGTGTTCCTGTGCCCTGGCCGCCGTAGTAACGCCATTGACGATGGGCATCCCCGGGCGTCCGGCACGGCGCATACCTTCGCGGGTCAGCAGGACCGCCCTGATGGCGCCCTCTATCCCCAGAGGGCTGCCGCCAACAATGGTCTGCCCGTTCACCATGGTCAGGCAGGGTATAGTAATCCCGTCCCCCAGCGGGTTCTCCGCATGTGCCTTGACCAGGTTAACGTAGTACAACTCCGAGGAAAGAGGTGAGGAGGTCGGCCCGATCGAACACCACGGCAGCGTTGTATCCTCGGGGACACGTCTGGGCATGACCCGGGCATCTTTACCCTCGCCGAAGACGCGACCGCATGGACCTGACGCCAGCGCGCCCTCTATTTCATCGCGACTGAAGAGAATCCGCCGCTCGGTATCAACGCAGTAAACCCCGGTTTCGACAAGGAATTCCATGCCCGCTTCCCAAACCCTGTCCGCCAGGTCGTCATCCGCGGGCACGGGGTTCTGGGGGTCATATTTTATCCCGTATTTCTCCACCATCTTGCGCAGATTGGGCACAAAGATGTCGAGTTCAAAGTCCCGTTCCGTACATATCGGGCCGGCTAACGCCCTCTCCACAACCGTCCAGAAACTAATCATGCGCTGGGCTCCTTCCTATTTCTGCGTTAACGCTTTCAATGCCAGAGTTGCCGCATCACCGGCGGTTCTGCCGTATCCGTCGGCGCCGATGCTGTCGGCCCACTCCTGAGTGGTTGAACCACCACCGACCAGGACACGGTACTTGCCACGCGCGCCACGCGCCTCAAGGTGCTCGATGATGCTCTTCTGCTGCGGGATGGTGGTGCTCATCAGCGCCGAAGCAGCAATGATATCGGCACCAACTTCCTCCGCTTTGGTGATAAAAGCGGAAGCAGCGACGTCAACCCCGAGGTCGAAAACCTCAAAGCCGTTCATCTTGAGCAACGCCCCAACGATGTTCTTCCCGATAGAATGGACATCTCCTTTCACCGTGCCGAGAACCACCCGTCCCACTTTCTTCCGCTCACCCCCGGACTCCAGCAGCTTTGGCTCCAGAATCCGCATCGCGCCCTCCCATGCCTCGGCCGCCATCATCATTTCCGGCAGATAGATTTCATACCGGGCGAATCGGTCGCCCACCTCTTTCATGCCGGGAGACATCCCTTTTTCGATGATATCAGACGGCATGATGCCCTCTTTCAGGGCATCGCCAATCCCCTGCTCCAGAGCGCTCCTGTCGCCGTCTATAATGGCATTATATAGCCGTTCAAACGTAGCTTTACCTGGCATTTGTGTAGCTCCTTTCGCCTTTTGAATTCAGAACAGACCTTCCCTTTTCAAGCTCAGGTATTTTTCTTCTCCGATGATGACATGGTCGAGAACATCTATACCCATAATTTCCCCGGCTTCAGCCAGTCTCTTGGTCAGGTTCAAATCATCTTCAGAAGCCTCCGGGTCGCCGGAGGGGTGATTATGGGCAAAGATTACCGAGGCCGCACTGGCGGCAACCGCTTCTTTAAATACCTCTCTGGGATGGACAATGCTGCTGTCCAGGCTGCCGACTGATATCTCGGCTACCCTGATGAGCTGGTTCCTGGTATCCAGCAGCAGTGCCAGAAAATATTCCTTCTTTTTTCCTTTCAGTCGACTGCGAACCAGCGCTACTACGTCCTCAGGTGTTTTCACCGTTTCTTTTTTTTCAGTGCTCTGGTAGCTTTCGAGTCGACTGGTCAATTCAAAAGCGGCCCTTATCTGCGCGGCCTTGGCGAGGCCAATTCCCCTGATACTGGCCAGCTCTTCAAGTGAGGCACCGGCAATCCCCTTGATGCTGCCGAACTGGCTCAAAAGCCTCTGGGCGGTTACCATCACCGATTCGCCGGAGATGCCCCGGCCCAAAATAAGGGCCAGTATCTCCTGTGCGGAAAGCGCCTCGGCGCCATACTTCTGCAGTCGTTCTCTCGGCCTTTCCGAAGCTGGCAGGTCATGGATGGTGAATGACTTTTTTATCTTGTTTTCCACAGTTACGTCGCTTTGGATAAAAACAGGTTTATCTCATAATGTAGCTGCGCCAGAGCTCATTTAAACCATCCATATCAAGGCCATATACTTTCTGCAGGGCTTCATCGTAGCCGCTTCCCTCACTGAAAGTGTTCAACAGTTCAAGCATCTGAGTCTGGCCATAATTATTAATTATAAAATCAAGCAGGCTGTAGCTCTGGGCATAAGCCAGCGCCGATTCCTCGGCATAGGCGGAAAAGGGGCTGGAGAGGCTGCGCACTGTTATGAGACTGCCTTCCTTGATAGCCCTGGCCAGCAGGTTGACGAACACCGGCTCCAGCGACCCTTCGGCATACATGGCGAGACCTTCATCGAGCCATGTGGGCAGGTCGTTATAGGGGTTGAATACCACCTGGTGGATTACCAGATGCGTAAGCTCGTGGGTCATCGCCCGCTTGCCCCAGTCAAGGGTGTCCGGAGAAATGCCGATGGCAATGGTGCTGAACCTGGTATAGGCAACGCCACCCGTCCACTCCTGAGGAAATATCATAGCACCACGCAGGTCTTCGGACTTGGCGTAAATGTATATCTCAGCCGGACTTTCCAGCTCGGCACCGGTATCACTGGCCAGACGCACCAGCGCCTGCTGGGCGGTATTCATAAGCTCCCGGGCGAAGGATTCGTCTCCGTTGTACCAGTAAAGAGTTAACAAGCCCTCGCTCAGGCTGCGCCAGGGATAGCGAATGTCATCAATCAGAACCACGGTCGGCTCGGTTTCTACTCTTTCGCCGTTGGCATCCTTTACCGTCCACCAGTAGTTCACGCTGCTGCCCGGCGGCAGACCACCGGTCTTTCTCATATCCCAGCTCCACTCGACGTCGACCAGAGTTGCCGGCACAAACTTGAGGGACACCTCGCTGATAACTTCGGCGTGACTTATCTGGTCGACGGTATAGTGCAGACGGATATCGGTAATATCGGTATCACCGGTCGCAGAGAGGTTGAAATTGACCTTCATCGGAAAATCAACTTCAACCCGACTCTCCAGAACCTGCAGCCCGTCAGCAGCCCGAACGGCCGCCGGGCCTGGCATAGCCAGGAATAAAATGGCAACCAGGATTAAAAGCGCTGTCTTTTTTATCATTCTTCTCTCCCCAGCCCAGAGCGGTGATAGGCCTCCAGAAAGTCGTCCAGTTCGCCATCAAGCAAGGCATCAGGATTGCCCGTCTGATAGTCGGTCCGGTGGTCTTTGACCATCTTGTACGGGTGCAGTACATAACTCCTGATCTGGTTCCCCCAGCCCGCGGCGATGCGCTTTCCTTTGAGCCTGGCTTTTTCCTCGGCGCGCTTCTTCAGCTCCAGTTCCAGCAGGCGCGATCGCAGTATGGTCATCGCGATCTCCTTGTTTCGGTACTGAGACCGCTCGCTCTGGCAGGTAACCGCGAGCCCCGTCGTCAGATGGGTCAATCTGACCGCGCTGCTTGTCTTCTGCATGTGCTGCCCGCCCGGTCCGCTTGACCGGAATGTCTCCACCTTCAAATCTTCGGGGCCGATTTCGATATCAACGTCCGCTTTGGCCTCCGGTATTACCTCTACCAGAGCGAATGAGGTATGACGGGCGTGGTCAGCATCAAATGGAGACAGGCGGACCAGCCGATGAACACCATGCTCCGCTTTTAAATAGCCATAGGCGTAGTCGCCTGTAATCTCGATAAGTACACTCTTCATTCCGGCTTCCTCACCCGGCGTACCTTCCAAAATCTCCGTCTGGTAGCCGTGACGCTCAGCCCACCGGAGATACATCCTCATCAGCATCTCCGCCCAGTCCTGAGACTCGGTGCCGCCAGCGCCAGCATGAACCGTCAGAATAGCATTGCGCCCGTCATATTCACCACTGAAAGCAAGCTGGAACTCAAGCTTATCAAGAGCTGCCTCAACCTTCTCTGTCTCCGACTGTATTTCCACCTGAAGTGATTCATCTTTTTCAGTCAAATGAGCCAGTTCGACCAGGTCAGCCACTCTTTTTTCCATTTCCCGCCACCGTTCCACGGTCCTCTTTTGCTCCGCCAGGCGACGCATGGTATCCTGCGCTTTAGTCTGGTCAAGCCAGAAGTCCGGCTTCGCCGATGCTTTCTCTAATTTGCCAATTTCCATTTCTCTGCCAGCAATGTCAAAGATGCACCAGTGCCATAGAAATTCGAGAGCGCAAGTCTTCCAGTTTATCCAGTGACTCCTGCAATTAATAAACCCCTAATTTACCAAGATTTCCCCTGTATTGCCGGTTCTGGAGAGGGGATGCGGTATCTCTCCATCAAGTGTCCGCCCGCTGCCAGGTGAGCCAGCCGCAGCGGCTCCGGAATACGATAGCCGCGGCAGCACGCCAGAACCCAGTGTACAGCCGTATCAAGGTCAACCTTGTGACCAATGGAAACATAGAGCGGGCTTGTATCCGCCTTCGTGCGCAGGACGGCCCCGATTAACTCACCGTTATCCACCAGCTCGGCCGAGTTGCCCGGTTCGCTGGCTGGCTCCTCGTGCCTGCCGCACAGTCTAGATTTGGCACAGCCTATGGTCGGTGTGTCCAGAAGGAGCCCCAGGTGGCAGGCCAGGCCGAGACGTCGGGGATGGGCCAGTCCCTGACCGTCAACCAGAATAAGGTCAGGTGTTACCGTCAGCTTCTCGCAGACGGTTAGAACCAGCGGCGACTCCCGGAAAGAAAGCAGGCCCGGAATGTACGGAAAGGCCAGTTTCTCATTTACCGTTTTCACTTCCACCACATTTAATGCCGGGTAATCCATGACCACCACCGCCCCGGTAGCCATGTCCCGGGCACGTCCGGCGGATATATCAACGCCGGCAATAAAATGGGGTTCACCGATTTCGCTGATGCGGGAAACTCTGGCGGCCAGTTCTCGCTGTATGCCCAGAGCCTGTGGAATACTGACCTGCCAGCCGTGCAGATTATGCACTTTCATATCACGAATTATAACTTCAATAGCGTTATCTGGCAACTAATATCTTCATTGCCATTGACAGACGCTAAATCAATAGTGCATAATAGTTGTTTAGAGAGCTAGACTATTCATGGTAAAAATCAGACTACGCCGCACCGGAGCCAAGGGCAAGCCAAACTACAGGCTGGTTGTTGCTGACTCCCGCTCACCTCGTGACGGAGCCTTCATCGACATCATCGGTCATTTCAATCCCCTCACTGACCCGGAAACCGTGGTTATCAACGAAGAAAAAGCACGCCACTGGTTAAGCAAGGGCGCCCAACCGACAGATACTGCCGCCAGGCTACTGAGCAAGGCCGGTATTTTGCCAAAAACCAATACAAGTAAGGAGAACCCCAAAACATGAGTAAATCCGACGACCAAGAAGAACCCCAAATCATGAGTGAACCCGAGGAGCAAGAGGAGCCTCAAACCACGAGTGAACCCGAGGAGCAAGAGAAGCCTCAAACCACGCGGGAACTCACTGCGCAAGGAGAAAGCATGAAAGAACTCGTCGAATACATTGCCAGATCAATCGTTGATGCACCGGATGATGTGAAGGTTGATGAGGAAACCGACGAAGAAGGCCTTCTCACGCTAAAATTGCAGGTTGCCGACGAGGATAAAGGAAGAGTCATTGGCAAGCAGGGCCGAATCGCTGAAGCCATGCGTGCCCTGCTCAGGGTAAAAGCCGCCAAGGCTTCCACCCGGGTTAGACTTGAGATTATCTGATATTACCCCATCTAGAAATCCAGAATCAGGAACTGAATCGCCCGATTTTGACTTCATCACCATAGGACGTATTGTCGCTCCGTGGGGGAGCAAGGGCAACGTAAAGGTCCAGGTAGAAACTGATTTCCCCCGGCGGTTTTCCCCCGGAGAGCAAGTATTCATCGACGGTCAGCCCGTGACCATTGTCGATGTGTCATGGCACCGCGACCGGCCGATACTGAAGCTCAGCACCCTAGACTGCGCTGAAGACGCCCAGCAGCTACGTGGCAAGTCCATAGATATACCACAAAGCCAGGTGCAACCGTTGCCGGAAGACCATTACTACCATTTTCAGCTCATCGGGCTGGAGGTAAGGACTACCCGTGGCGAGCATCTGGGCGAGGTCAGGGAAATCATCACTGGTAAGAGCAACGATACCTACGTGGTACAGGGCACAGAAGGTGAGATTCTCATCCCTGCCATCAAAGATGTGGTCAAATCAGTGGATTTAAAGCGTGGTTTTATAGAGATTGAACCCATCAAGGGGCTCCTGGAACTGAACCGGAAAAAGGCTGATTAATTTTTTACCGTTTTGATTTTCTTCTCCGCGCCATCTCCGCCACCCTCAGGCGCGCCAGTGAACGACAGAGCGCCGCCTCCGCCCTGGCACCGTCAATACCAAGTTCACGCTGCTGGGATAACCTTTCCTGAGCGCGTTTTCTTGCCGCCTCCGCCCGCTCCACATCGATTTCATCCCCTCTCTCAGCGGCATCGGCCAGAACCACCACCCGGTCGGGTCGTACTTCAAGAAAGCCGCCGGATATCGCCAGCGATATTTCCTCGCCGCCTTTCTTTATCCGCAATTCACCGGGCAGCAATGTTGTCATCAATGGAGTGTGGTGGGGTAATATCCCAAGCTGGCCTTCACAACCAGGAGTCACCACCATGTCCACATCGTCAGAATAGACCATTCGCTCCGCAGTTACAATATCAAGCCTGATGCCCGGCATCGCCTACTTCCTCGCCTTTTTGGCCTCTTCTTTGGGCTTCGACTCATCCTTTTCGGCTGTCTCTACCGCTTTTTCCCGGCCCTCTTCCGCCTGTTTCTCTGCCTTCACGCCTTTTTCTGCGGGTTCTTCTTTTTCTTCCTTTTCTCCACCACTGACACTTATCGTTCTTGCCTGCTTTACCACCTCGTCAATGGTGCCCACCATATAAAATGCCTGCTCCGGCAGGTCGTCGTACTTGCCGTCAAGTATCTCCCTGAAGCCGCGCACTGTTTCCGGTATTGACACATACTTGCCTTCCCTGCCCGTGAACACCTCAGTAACAAACATCGGCTGTGATAGAAAGCGCTGGATACGCCGCGCCCTGCCCACGCTCAGCTTATCTTCCTCGCTGAGCTCCTCAATGCCGAGTATGGCTATGATATCCTGGAGGTCCTTGTAACGCTGCAGCACCTGCTGCACCTCGCGGGCAACCCGATAGTGCTCATCGCCAACCACGGCCGGCGTCAGGATGCGAGAAGTCGAGACCAGGGGGTCTACAGCGGGATACAGTCCCTGCTCGGCAATCGACCTCTCCAGCGCAATCACCGCATCAAGGTGACCAAATGTAGCCACCACTCCCGGGTCGGTGTAGTCATCCGCCGGAACATAGATAGCCTGGAAAGAGGTAATTGAGCCGTTTTTGGTGGAGGTAATCCTTTCCTCCAGTTCACCCATTTCCGTGGCCAGGGTCGGCTGGTAGCCCACGGCCGAAGGCATGCGCCCCAGCAGTGCGGAAACTTCCATACCGGCCAGGATGTACCGGTAAATATTATCGATGAAGAGCAGTACATCCTGTTTTTCAACGTCGCGGAAATATTCCGCCATGGTCAGGCCGGTGAGTCCAACACGCAGCCGAACGCCCGGAGGCTCATTCATCTGCCCGAATACCATCACTGTTTTATCAATGACGCCTGATTCCCTCATCTCGTGCCACAGGTCGTTGCCCTCGCGCGACCTTTCGCCAATGCCGGTGAACACAGAAAAGCCACCGTGCACGGTAGCAATGTTGCGGATCAGCTCCATGATAATGACCGTTTTGCCCACTCCAGCACCACCATAAGCCCCGATTTTACCCCCCTTGATAAACGGCGTAATCAGGTCAATTACCTTTATCCCTGTTTCCAGCATCTCGGTGCTGGTTGACTGTTCCTCAAGTGACGGTGATGGGCGGTGGATTGGCCAGTGTTCCTTCGCCTTTACCGCGCCAAGATTGTCCAGAGGCTCGCCCATAACATCAAACAGGCGCCCCAGCGTAGCCTTGCCTACCGGCACCGTGAGCGCCGCCCCCGTATCTACCACCTCAGCGCCACGCCCCAGACCATCGGTAGGCGAGAGCGCCAGGCATCTGACCCAGTTATTGCCCATGTGCTCCTGGACTTCAAGCACCATCTTACTGCCATCGGCATCAATTTCAACCGCATTATAAAGTGCCGGCAATTCATCGGGTGGGAATACAACATCAACCACCGTTCCAATTACCTGAGTCACTTTGCCTTTTGCCATTGTAACCTCCTAAATTAAGCCAGGGCCTCCACGCCGCCGGCAATGTCCAGAAGCTCTTCGGTAATCGCCTCCTGACGAGCTTTATTGTAGAGCAGAGTCAACTCGTCAATAAGCTCAGTCGCATTATCCGTTGCGTTTTTCATGGCCACCATCCGTGCCGACTGCTCGCTGGCGATGGACTCCAGAATGGCATGGTAAATCTCCATCTCAACGAAGCGGGGCAGAAGGTTGCTCAATACTGCTTCAGGTCCCGGTTCATAGATATATTCCACATTCTGTACGGCCGGTATACTGGCCGGTTCTATGGGAAGCAACTGCTGCACACAGGGGCGCTGTACCATCGTGGAAACAAACTGTGCATAGACCAGACAGACCAGATCAAAAGCGCCCTTGCTATAATCTTCAATCACAATGTGTGAAATGGGCAGTGTATCCATCAGGCTGGGACGGTCACCGAGATGAGTGAATTCTGCTATCACCTCTTTGTCACAGCGCCGTAAAAAATCAAGCCCTTTCCGCCCAACGGCGATAACGGTAACCGGCACCTTCTGTTCCAGAATATAGCTGCCAATGGCCCGGTTGAGGCCACTGACAAGCCCGCCACACAGACCGCGGTCGGGCGTGATATGAACCAAGGCAATTTTATTTATCGGGCGCCGCTGCAGAAGCGGATGTGGCTCACGGCCGGCTTCAGTTAAAGCGGCCAGGTCAGCAATGACCTGCCGGATTTTATCCGAGTAGGGTCTACCGGCCAGACCACGCTCCTGTGCCCGCCTCATCCTGGAAGCGGCGATCATCTCCATCGCTCTGGTGATCTTGGCCGTACTCCGGACACCTCTTATCCGTCGCTTGATAACACGAATATTGGCCAACTTTTTTCTCCAATTATCTGGAGGTTTGCTTCCTTAGAATCCCGGCTTCGTCTTAACCTCTGACATGCTGGAATGTCTCAGGATAAACCTGCTCCTTGAACTCCTTAATCGCCTTGATTAAGTTCTTCTCCGTCTCCGAACCGATTTTCTTGTCTTTAGCAATAGATTTAACGAGCTCAGGATGATTTTCATCCATAAATTGATAAAATTTAGGCTCGAAAAGAGCGACTTTATCTATCGCAATATCATCAAGAAAACCGTTGACCGCGGCATACAGTATCATGACCTGCCTTTCCAGCGACACAGGCACGAATTGAGGCTGTTTCAAAACCTCGGTGAGCCGCTGCCCGCGTTCCAGCTGGGTCTTGGTGGCTTTATCCAGTTCGCCAGTGCCAAACTGGGCAAAAGCCGCCAGCTCGCGGTACTGGGCCAGTTCCAGGCGCAGCTTACCGGCAACCTGCCTCATTGCCCCGGTCTGGGCTTTACCCCCGACACGCGATACCGATAAACCAACATTCACCGCTGGTCTGATGCCGGCATTGAAAAGGTCAGTCTCCAGATATATCTGGCCGTCGGTGATTGAAATCACATTGGTTGGAACGTATGCCGAAAGGTCGCCGGCCTGCGTTTCGATGACAGGCAGCGCGGTCAGTGAACCACCACCGTATTCCGGTGCATACTTCGCCGCCCTTTCCAGCAGCCGGCTATGCAGGTAGAAGACATCGCCCGGGTAGGCCTCCCTTCCCGGCGGCCGGCGCAGCAGCAGGGAGATCTGCCGGTATGCCCAGGCATGTTTGGTAAGGTCGTCATAGATAACCAGTGCATCCTTGCCATGTTCCATGAACTCCTCACCGATGGCGCAGCCGGCATAAGGTGCCAGGTACTGAAGGGCGACGGAATCTGAAGCGCTGGCCACCACCATGATAGTATGCTCCATAGCACCGTGGCTTTCCAGTGTGGCTATCAGCTGTGCCACCTTGGATACCTTCTGCCCAATCGCCACGTAAATACAGATAAGGTCACCGTCTTTCTGGTTAATGATGGTGTCAATGGCGATTGCCGTTTTACCGGTGGAGCGGTCGCCGATAATCAGTTCCCGCTGCCCCCGGCCAACGGGAATCAGGCTGTCGACTGCCTTGATGCCGGTCTGTACCGGGGTATCCACGGACTTGCGCAGCACCACATTGGGTGCCACGCGCTCCACCGGACGCGTCCTCTTGGCCTTGACGGGGCCTTTGCCATCAAGAGGGCGGCCCAGCGGGTCAACGACCCTTCCGATAAGCGCTTCACCGACTGAAACCTCAACAATACGCCCGGTACACCGCACCTCATCGCCTTCCTTGACCTTGAGGTAATCTCCGAGAATTATCGCTGCCACGCTGTCCTCCTCCAGGTTCAGCGCAATTCCCATAATATCATTGGGGAATTCAAGCAGTTCGTTGCACTTGGCCGAGGTCAGGCCGTGAATACGGGCAATGCCGTCACCAATCTCAATAACCGTGCCCACGTCCACCATGGTGACGGTACTACCAAACTGCTTGATTTGCTCTTTCAGCACCGATACGATTTCTTGTCCTCTGGTCGGCACCGGAGCTACCTCCTTTCCGCTCAGCGATTTCGCCGGCTTTGTCTACGGCGAATCACCTCTGATTAATTTATTTACTTTATTATTTTACAGTCGGCTCTCGACGATGCTCTCCACAACCGATGGGTCGGCCAGGGTGCTGGTATCACCCAGGTTGCTGACATCTCCAGCCGCAATCTTAACCAGAATACGGCGCATAATTTTTCCGCTCCTGGTCTTGGGCAGACCTTCAGCAAACTGGATCTTGTCCGGCAGGGCGATGGGTCCGATTTCCTTGCGAACGTGGGCGACGAGCTTCTTCTTGAGCTCCTCCGTACCCTCCAGCCCGGCCTTTAAAGTAACGTAAGCGTATATGCCCTGCCCTTTGACGTCGTGGGGCATGCCGACCACGGCTGCCTCGGCCACGCTTTCATGGGAAACGAGAGCGCTTTCGACTTCAGCAGTACCGATGCGGTGACCGGAAACATTTATCACGTCATCGATACGTCCCATCAGCCAGTAGTAGCCGTCCTCATCAATCCTGGCACCGTCACCGGTGGTGTAAACACCCGGGAAACGGACAAAGTACGTCTCTTTAAACCGCTTCGGGTCACCGTAAACACCGCGCATCAGACCGGGCCAGGGCCGTTTTATCACCAGGTAACCGCCTTCATTCACCCCCACTGCCGAGGCGTCTTCCCGCAGTATTGCCGGTTCGATGCCAAAGAAAGGCACACCGGCGGAACCGGGCTTGGCCGGCATGGCGCCGGGCAGGGTGGTAATCAGGATACCCCCGGTCTCGGTCTGCCACCAGGTATCCACAACGGGACACCTTTTCTTCCCGATGACATTGTAGTACCACATCCATGCCTCGGGATTAATCGGTTCACCCACGGTTCCCAGAAGTCGCAGGGAGCTTAAGTCATGCTTGTCGGGCCACTCTTCACCCTCGCGCATCAAAGCGCGAATTGCCGTTGGGGCGGTGTAGAAAATATTGACCTGATACTTCTCCACGATATCCCAGAAACGGTCTGGGTGCGGGTAGGTGGGGGTACCCTCGAACATAATACACGTGGCGCCAAAGGCCAGGGGGCCGTAGACAATGTAGGAATGACCGGTCACCCAGCCAATGTCCGCCGTGCACCAGAAAACGTCCTCTTCCCTGACATCAAATATCCACTTGAACGTCTGATACGTGTGCAGCAGGTAGCCTGCCTGGGTGTGCATCACGCCCTTCGGCTTGCCGGTACTGCCGCTGGTGTAAAGAATGAAAAGGGGGTCTTCTGAATCCAGCACCTCGACATCGCAGACGGGCTTTATCTCCACGCTGGCCATAAGGTCATGCCACCACTGGTCGCGGCCCTCCTTCATGGGCACGCCGATATCCGCCCGCTTTACCGTAATAACGTTCTTTACATCGGGGCAGGCTTCAAGCGCCTGGTCGGCATTATCCTTGCTGCGAATAACGCGCCCACCACGATAGTAACCATCACAGCAGATCAGCGTTCTCGAACCGCAATCCAGTATCCGGTCGCGCAGGGCTTCCGCGCTGAAGCCGCCAAAAATGACGCTGTGAATAGCACCGATACGGGCGCAGGCCAGCATGGCAATAGGCAGCTCCAGTACCATGGGAAGGTAGATTGAAACACGGTCGCCCTTTTTCACCCCCATCCTCCGCAGCACGTTGGCGAACTTGCACACCTCACGGTAGAGCTGCTGATAGGTCATTACCTTGGTATCACCTATGTCGCCTTCCCAGATGAGCGCCGCTTTATTCCGGCGCCACGTTCCGATGTGACGGTCTACGCAGTTATAGCTCACGTTCAGCTTGCCACCGATGAACCACTGATGTCTGCCCTCGGCAAAATCAGCCTCCACCACCTTATCCCATTTCGTAAACCAGTCGAGCTGTTCCGCCATTTCCCCCCAGAACCCTTCCGGGTCTTTGAGCGAACGCTGGTATAATTTCTTATATTCATCCATACTCTTGATGTATGCTGACTCGGTAAATTCCTTCGGGGGTTTAAAACTTCGCTTCTCCCCCATCATTGAAGTAATCCCCTTAACTTCGCTCATCAAATCCTCCGCCTTATTCGTAACCGCTTTCAATACGGTGCGCTTCGTTTGCTTCTCCTGGCTACATTAAATCTTTAATAATGGCCGACTACAGAATATCTGATATTTACTAATCATCTGCCGTAACGCCCATCAACTGCGTATAGGCACTATTAAGCCTATTGGCTATGGTCTGAGCGACGCTTCGATGCATTTTACACCCGATCGGGGGATTGGTCTGGCACAACTGGGCAAGCTCCCGGCCATTAAATGCCAGCACTTTTGTGGTCTCGATGGCTCTTACCGTGCTGAACATACGATGGGGAGGCAGTATTGCCGACCAGCACACCAGTTCAAAGTTCGATGCCGCCTGTATCTGGCGATGCATCATCGGGCCCAGTTCCAGATATATGCCAACGAGACCGTCTTCAATAATGAATGCCTTTTCCTGGCTCCTGCCCTGCTTACCCAGGCTTTCCCCAACTTCATAGACCTCGCTGGTTGCCATATCGGCAATGAATTTTAATTGCTCCTCATCCAGGTCACGAAACATGGGACATCGTTTCAGCACCTCGATCTTTTCCATTCTGAACCTCCTCAATCTTTTTCAAGCTGGCTTTTGAGAGTTACTTTTCAGCACCGGCCATTTCCTTTTTTAACGCTGCCAGCTTGCTCCGGGTGCTGCCGTCCAGTATCTGGTCCCCTATCCGGGCGATAAATCCGCCGATTACGTCAGGGTCTACCTCTGATTTGATTTCAACCTTCTTGCCCACAATGCTTCCGAGATGCCTGGCCAGGTTCTGTTCATCCTCTTCGGCCAGCGGAACCGCTGTGGTCACCTCAGCCAGCTCTATACCACGGTAGCTGTTCCACAACCGCTGGTACTCCTGAGCAATTTCACCAATAATATCAAGCCGGCTCCTGCTGATCAGCAAGAGAACCAGGTTCAAGATCAGTAGATTTACCTCTTTCATCTGGCTGGATAGCAGTTTCGATTTCTCCGCAAAGTGAATTTTGGGGCTCTCCAGGAAGGCCGCAAAATCTTTATCACTTACCGCCTGGACAATCTTTTCCAGGTCAGACTGCCAGCGTTCTAACTCGCCTGCCTCCAGCGCGATTTCAAACACCGCCTGCGCATATCGCTTCGGGTATGCTCTTTTCGCCACGTCAATCCTTAAAAATTGTTTATTTCTTCTTCAGGGCATCGCTCTCTTCCAGAACTTTCTCAATGAGCTCGCGATGCGCCTTTTTATCCAGTGAACGGTCAATGACCTTCTCCGCCGCCGCGATGGTAAGGTCGGCCACTTCCTTCCGCAGCTCGCTGATGGCCTCGTCTCGCTCCCGCTGGATCTCGCTGCGCGCCCGGGTGATGAGCGCTTCTGCCTCCTGCCTGGCGCCTTGCTTTGCTTTCTCCTTGATTCCCTCGCCCGCCTGCACTGCCTGCTCGATACGTTTCTGCCCTTCCTTGCTGGCTATGCCCAGTTGCTTCTTCACCTCTTCTTCGGCCCGGGCCGCCTGCTCCTTGATAGCATCTGCCTGTTCCATGCTGTCCTTGACTCTTCTGGAACGCTCGTCAAGCATTCTCATCACCGGTTTGTAGGCAACAAAGTAGAGGACCACGAGCAGAATCACCACGTTTACAATCTGTGCCAGCAATGTCGGCACATTAATGCCAAGTCCGGCAAGTCCCTCCATGCTTTGCCCCCTTTTATCCAATACTAAGTTAAAAGGCGAGAATCGCCGCCACCACCAAGCCGGCGAAAATCAGCGCCCCAAGCACCACGGCAGCAATAATAACCCCGATAGACAGAGGTATTCCCTCATGTTCCATAATTACCTCCTTAATACGCTAGACTATCAGCGCCAGGATAATGGCGATGATCAGCGCGTAAATACCGATCGCCTCGCAGAAAGCAGTTACCAGAATCATATTGGTCATTATCGGACCGCTTGCTTCCGGATTGCGGGCTATTCCCTGAAGTGCCGAGTAGCCAATAAGCCCGATGCCCAGTGCCGGCCCCAGTAAGCCCAGTCCGGCCGTCAGTCCCACGGCCAACATTTTCATCGTTACTGGATCCATATTCAAAACCTCCTTAAAACGATTTGTCCAAGGTATATTTATTTTATATCAAGCCGGCTCATCCCCATGGTGGGCTACTGCCATGGTCAGAAAGACCAGGGTCAGCCCAGCAAAGATGAGCGCCTGAACAAAACCAACGAGCAGCTCGAGACCGTAGAACGGCAGGGCAAAAACCCACGGTATCAGGAATGCCGCGATGAGCAGCAGTATTTCACCGGCGGTCATATTGCCAAAAAGACGAAAAGTGAAGCTGACAATACGCACCATCTCACTCAGTGCTTCCAGAAGCCCGACGAAGATATGAATGAAGCCGGTAAACAGCCCGCCAAGCCCGGCCCGCAGCCTGCCACTGACCATATGCCCGATGCTCTGGAAAAACTGCCCCGCGTTGAAAAATTTGCCCAGATAGCGGAGCCCCAGTGATTTCAAACCAAAGTATTCAACGAAGACAAATGACACCAGCGCCAGTGCCAGAGGCATATTGATATCGGTATTGGCGCCACGGAGCAGATGCACATGTTCACCCTCAGCGTTGGTTATGAATATCGAGCCAAAGCCGGGAATCAGGCTCAGCCAGGCATTGAAGGCAATGAAAAGAAAAATGGTGGCCACTATCGGGAAAAACCGCCGCCCGTTTTCCTCCCCGGCAACTCTCCGGCAGAGGTCATTGAGCCAGCCAAGTAAAAACTCAAAGGCGCTCTGCAGCCTTCCGGGTACAATCCTCATGCGGCGCGTGACTATGTATGACACGCAGATAAGAACCGCCATCGTAATCCAGGCACCGATAATGCTGTTGGCGACGGGAAAGCCAAAGAGGTGAAATGCCGTTTCCGCCGGAAGTTGAAATTCCGGATGAGGCAGGCTGAGCCACGCCGGCAGTCCTAAATCGCCGAAAATTTTTCTGCCCATCGGACCAACCAGAAAGCCAACAACGAACAGAAAGACGATAAAGAACAGTACCCCTGCCAGAAGAGGTCGCGGCATCCCCAGAATTCTCCGCTTTGCCATTAATCGCCCTCTCCGTTCTTCTTATTTTTCAGCAGCGGTATGAGCATCCGGTATACCCCGTAGAAAGCAACCACGATGCCAAGTAAAAGCCCGGCTATCGCCAGGGCGGGACTAGTATTGAACCTGCTATCCAGCCAGAGACCGGCCACCACGCCCAGCACAATTGAGCTACCGATGAAAAACCCCACTCCCACCAGCCGCAGGGCCGCCATCCATCTGCTCATGTTCGCCTCAAAACCTGCGCCGATGCGCAACACAGTATATTGTATCATTCCAAGCTGAAATAAACTACCAGAAGCCATGCAAAATAAAAGAGCCCCAACACTCAGGTGCCAGGGCTATCCTTCATTGCATATGACTACTATAAACATAAGGCCAATTATCGGAGTTTCTCCTGGCCAAATAACCTTGAGAAGTCACCATTAAAGTCAATCAAAAAATTGCGCATATCAAGTACGTCATCAGTGGCAATCGCTTCACCCTGGTGTCCCTCTATCTCGACACCAGTAAAGTCCTCCGTCTCCTCCGATGCTTTGCCTTCCCGGACCACCGCCGCCACCAGGCACTGGGTATGGCACGTTGCGCAGTTCACTCTCATAAACCACATATCTTCGCGATGCCCGATGACATCAACGTTGCCGGACTCATAGTTCTGACCGCACTCTTCGCACTTCATCGAGGCCATCAGTTTTTTAATCAGTCTCTCTTTCACCACTCAGGCTCCGATTACCTTGGCCCTGATTGTTCTCAGGATTTGCGTTTGTCAAAGTCATCCAGGTCAAGCGTATTGATGAATTCATGGAAAGCCGACATCTTCCTCATCTCTTCTTCGCTTACCTTTTTATCCTTGGTGTCAACCTCGCCGCTTTCCTCCAGGACCGGCTTACCGGTCTCCTCATCAAGCAGGATGCCAGCTTTATCCAATACGGCTTCTTCAGCAAATATCGGGGCATCAGTCCGCACCGCCAGAGCCAGAGCATCACTGGGACGTGAGTCAATCTCTACCTGCTGGCCATCAACAGTGAGAATAACTTTGGCATAGAAAGTGTCACTCTTCAGGTCACTGACAATGATGGAGTCTATTGCCGCCCCCAGTGAATCAATCACCGAACCGAGCAGGTCGTGAGTGAGGGGGCGGGGCACCGTGACGCCCTGCAGCTTGACGGCAATGGCATCGGCTTCCGCTGGACCGATCCAGATAGGGAGATACCGTTTGGCCATTTTCTCCTTCAGGATAACCACCCGCTGGTAATTCATCAAGCTCACCCGGATACTATCAATGGTCATTTCAATCATAACCATACCTCCCCAATTTATCAGCCAGCAATTCAATTCTAAATCAGCCAGCTACGATTGTCAACCAGAACTGATACGGATAAATTCTTAAGCATTATTCTCGGGTATAACCTTATTGTTTATCATTATGTCAAATAAAAAGGAGATTTTCACTATCTGATGTGGTATAATATTTATGTCGACCAACCCGGTATTCTGACAGAGAGATAGCAGCCTTAGTGATCAGGCGTCTTGCGATTCGTCAGCTCAATGAGGAAAGGGAGGAAAGCCTCTCCCCGTACGCGGTGAAAAGCAGGCTCTCCAGAGGAAGGGTGAGAGACGAAGAACCCTGCCCAATGAGAACCGCCTTCCAGCGCGACCGGGACCGCATCATTCACAGCAAGGCGTTCCGTCGCCTCAAGCACAAGACTCAGGTCTTCATCGCGCCGCTGGGCGACCACTATGTAACCCGCCTGACCCATACCCTAGAAGTCTCCCAGATAGGTCGTACCATAGCCCGGGCTCTCAACCTGAACGAGGACCTGACCGAGGCGATTGCTCTCGGTCATGACCTCGGGCACACTCCTTTCGGTCACGTTGGCGAAGATGTGCTCAACGAGCTCTACACCCCGGGTTTCCGGCACAACGAACAGAGCCTGCGAGTGGTTGACCTCCTGGAAAATGACGGCCACGGGCTCAACCTTACTATCGAGGTCAGGGACGGCATTCTGAACCACTCAAAATCCGGGAGCGACGTCCTTGGCGATAGATGGGGAAAAGCAGATACTCTTGAAGGTGACATCGTTAAAATGGCGGATATTATCGCGTATATCAACCACGACATTGGCGATGCCGCCAGGGCCGGTATTATTACGGAACGCGACCTGCCCCTCGATGCGGTGAGAGCGCTGGGCATGTCTCATTCACAGCGCATCAACACCATGGTCGGTGACATCATTGATAGCTCGTGGTCGGCCAGCGGTTATGATAAAATAGAAATAGAGAACCCGAAGATAACCATGAGCCCCGGGATATTAGATGCCACCAACGTGCTCCGGGAATTCCTCTTTGCACGGGTGTACCACGTGAAGGCCGCCGAGGAGGAAAGCGAGAAGGCAAGGGAAGTAGTCTGCCGCCTTTACGAGTACTTCACAAAACATAAAGATGGACTGCCGCCGGAGTACCTTACCTATAGCGATGGTACCGAGCGCAGAGTCGTCGATTACATTGCCGGTATGACTGACCAGTACGCCCAGAGGGTAGCCACGGAGCTTTAAGCAATGATTGATAAAGGTAATCAGCCGGTCAAATGAGCGTTATTGACGAAGTCAAACAGAAAACGGATATTGCCAGCATCGTCGGACAGTACGTGGCGCTGAAAAAGGCGGGACGCAATCTGGTTGGGCTTTGTCCGTTTCACGGCGAAAGAAACCCCTCTTTCTTTGTTTACCCGGAACAGCAGAGCTGGCATTGCTTCGGCTGTAATACCGGCGGCGACGTTTTCTCCTTCATTATGAAGAAGGAAGGTCTGGACTTCGGCGAAGCGCTGAGCCTTCTTGCTCAGCAGGCAGGCGTTACCATTCCAGCCCGGGCCGGGAGAGATGAAGAAAAGGAAGAGAAAGAGCGGCTCTATAAAATCAATGAGGCGGCGACCCGGTATTTCCATAACCTGCTTCTCAATTCCTCTGAAGGAGCCAAAGCGAGAAATTATTTCCAGGGCCGCGGCTTCACCGACAAAACAGCGTCTGAATTTCAACTGGGCTACAGCTCAAACAAATGGGACGACCTGAAAAAGTACCTCCAGGAGCAGGGCTACACAGAGGACGAACTGGTAAAAGCTGGCCTGCTGGTTGAATCGGAGAGCGGCCGAATCTTTGACCGCTTCCGCAACAAGCTGATGTTCCCCATCCTGGATATTAAAAGGCACGTGATTGGCTTCGGTGCCAGGGTACTTGATGACTCGCAGCCCAAGTATGTTAACTCGCCGCAGACACCCGCTTTTAACAAGAGCAGCAGCCTTTACGGCATCAACCTGGCCTCGGCCGCCATCAGGCAGCAGGACACGGCGGTCATCGTCGAGGGCTACGTCGATGTTATTACCGCCCATCAGAACGGCTTCAATAACGTGGTCGCCTCCATGGGCACCTCGGTTACGGAAGCGCAGGTTAGCTCATTGAAAAGGCTGACCAGGAACCTGGTACTGGCCCTTGATGCCGACGCTGCCGGTGAGGAAGCCATGCTGCGAGGCGTGAGTTATGAAAACATCATTGAATCCGAGATAAGAGTTGCCGTTCTGCCTCAGGGGAAAGACCCGGATGATGTGGTCAAGGAAGATGCTGACGCCTGGCGCAGATTGCTTTCAGAGGCACCGCCGATTGTGGACTATACCATTAATATTATTGCCGGCAAGCTTGACCTGGACACGGCCAGAGACAAGTCACGGGTAGTGAAGGAGTTGCTTCCTGTAATCATTGCAATGAATGACAAAGTTCGCCAGGCGCATTATATACAAAAGCTGGCCCAACTGGTCAAAGTTGACGAACGCACCATTGAGGCCGAACTTAGCCGACTAAAACCAGGCCCGGAACGCAAAAGAGTCGCGGTATCAGCACCGGAAAAGGCCACGGACACCCCACGTGCCCTATTGTCCAATCGCCTTGAAGAAGACTACCTTGCCCTTTTATTGCAGCATCCAGAGCTTAAAACAAATACCAGGGCTATTCCCCCGGAATACTTCCTCAACAGTGAAAACAGAGAGGTCTTTATTACCTGGAACAAGATAGAAGACCTGGCCAAGCTCAGAGATGCCCTGGACACGACCCTTCATGAGCATCTGGACGTAATCGCCAGCCGGGAGCTACCATCCAACCGTCTGGACGAGAGGGATGCTGACTACCGTCACCGCCTAGAGAAAAGGTACTATAAGAAGTTAGCCGAGGAAATAGGGGGAATACTGGCCGTTGAAGCTGAAGAAAAAGGTTCTGGTGCTGATGTTGCTAAACTTGATGAGATAGGTATAGAATATTCACTCCATTTAAAGGAATTATATGATAGAGAAAACCGGAAGCGGTTGGAGAGCAGGAGGTAAGATATGAGCATGGAAGAACGGGGTAATCGGTTGTTCTCTGAAGGCGAGCACGATGAGGAGAAAAACGGGGATGAGATGCTAGACAAATCTCCTGGTGATTTTGAAGCCTCCAAAGAGAAAAGTGAAGGCGCTGAGCCGGAGATGCCTCATGAGCAGGTTGAAGTATGGCATGAAGAGCATTTCGATGATGAGAAGTCTGAGTCACGTCTCAAAGTCGAACTGGAGGCGCCAATTGAGAGTCTGGCAGACCAGGAAATAGTCGATGACCCGGTCCGCATCTACCTGCATGAGATAGGCCGTGTGCATCTCCTTACTGCCGCGGATGAAAAGACGCTGGCCAAACACATGGAAGAAGGCAAGCGCATCAGCGAGATAAAACAACAGTATCTGCTGGAACATGGCAGGTCTCCCTCGGCGGTAGATATAGCGCTGACCGCTATCCGGGAGATTGGAGAGGCATCCGAAATCATACGGCTTATCCAAGAGCAACTCGGTCTACCTGAGACGACCAGTTTCGTGGCAGCCATCAGCAGTATCCAACTGCAGGAGAGCATTGACAATGCCATTGACCCGGAGTTGATCTACGATATTTCTAACCGAACCGGCCTGTCCGCGATGGATACCGAGCATAGTTTGATTACCGTATCGCTCAATGGAAAGCTGCTGACCGGGGATGTCCGCAAAGCAATCAGCCCGGATATTACGTTTTCTGATGTTGCCAGACTGGTCAGCGATGAAGCCTTTATCAGCCCGATCCAGCCCCATGAACACCAGCTTGAGACCTACTATCGAAGCATCGACTTCGAGGCCAGAAAGGCCGAAAGGCACCTCATTGAGGCCAACCTGCGCCTGGTGGTGAGTGTGGCCAAGAAGCACATCGGGCGCGGCATGTCCCTTCTCGACCTGATTCAGGAAGGCAATATCGGCTTGATGCGCGCCGTGGAAAAATTCGACTATCGCAAGGGCTATAAGTTCAGCACCTATGCCACCTGGTGGATACGGCAGGCGCTCACCAGAGCTATCGCCGACCAGGCACGCACCATCCGCATTCCGGTTCATATGGTGGAGACGATAAATCGACTGCTCAAAACGAGTCGCCGCCTGGCCCAGGAGTACGGACGTGAGCCCACTTCCACCGAAATCGCCAAAGATATGGAGATATCCTCGGAAAAAGTCAGGGAAATCGTCAAAGTATCGCAGTTGCCCATCTCGCTGGAGTCGCCCATCGGTGAAGAGGAAGACAGCCCATTGGGGAACTCAATCGAGGACCGCAATGCCCTGCCGCCGGTGGATGCCGCCTCGAAACAGCTCCTCAAGGAGCAGATTGAGGACGTGCTGTCTACGCTCACACCGCGCGAACAGCGCGTTCTGCAATTGAGGTTCGGTCTTGAGGACGGGCGCAGCCGGACGCTCGAAGAAGTGGGTAAGGAGTTCAACGTTACCCGGGAGCGAATTCGCCAGATTGAGGCCAAAGCGCTGCGCAAATTGCGCCATCCCAGCCGGAGTCGCAAGTTAAAGGATTATCTGGAATAAAGGCTAGCGGAACATCCCCATCATGTTCCGCGGCAGTTTACCTTTAATCCCCATCTTCATCAGCTTTTGCATCTGCTGAAACTGGTTGAGCAGCTGGTTCACATCATGCGTCTGGACACCGCTGCCGCAGGCGATGCGCCGCCGCCGTCTCCCCCCGATGATTCCCGGGCTGTGCCTTTCCCCCGGGGTCATGGAAAGTATCATCGCCTCCACTTTCTGCAACTGCTTATCCTCGGTGCCATCCGGGAGTTTCGCCGCCAGGCGGGATACGCCGGGCAGCATGTCCAGCAACTGTCCCACCGGCCCCATCTGCTTTACCGTCCGGAGCTGTGATAGAAAGTCCTCCAGGTCAAAGCCGGCTTTTTCGACCTTCCTTTTCAGCTCCTCGGCCTGGCTTTCGTCGAAGACCGCCTCCGCCTTTTCGATAAAGGTGAGCACATCCCCCATCCCCAGAAGGCGCGAGGCCAGGCGGTCGGGATAGAAGGGTTCCAGAGCCTCCACCTTCTCCCCGACGCCAATGAATTTAATGGGCACGCCGCTCACCCAGCGGATGGAAAGCGCGGCTCCACCCCTTGCATCACCATCCATCTTGGTCAGGATAAGCCCGGTAAGATTCACTCTGGCATGAAAGTCCTCGGCGCTGCGCACCGCATCCTGGCCGGTCATGGCATCAACCACCAGCAGCACCTCGGCCGGACTCAAAGCCTTTTTCACCTCGGCCAGCTCCTTCATCATTTCCTCATCGATATGGAGTCGGCCCGCGGTATCAACAATTACCCAGTTGGCCGCCAGCGATTTCGCTTTCGCCAGCGCGCGAGTGCAGACATCTTTGCTCGCCATGCTGGTGCTTTCACTGTAAACCGGAATATCCAGTTGCTTGCCCAGGGTAACCAGCTGTTCGATAGCCGCCGGACGCCGATTGTCCGCCGCTACCAGCATGGGGCGCTGGCCGGAATGTTTTAGATGAAGTGCCAGCTTGGCCGCCGTGGTCGTCTTGCCGCTCCCCTGCAACCCGACGAGCATCGCCACGAAAGGCGATTGGCCGGAAGCGTTTAATCGACTTGGCTCCCTGCCTAGCGTGGCAATAAGTTCTTCATTGACGATTTTCACCACCTGCTGGCCGGGGGTCAGGCTCTGCCGGACTTCCGCGCCGACGGCGCGCTCCCGCACCCTGCCGATGAAGTCCTTGACCACCTTGAAGTTGACATCGGCTTCCAGGAGGGCCAGGCGCACCTGCCGCAGCCCCTCGTCAATGTCCTTCTCCGTCAGCTTTCCCTTATTGCCCAGGAGACGGAATACTTTACTTAATTTATCGCTGAGAATTTCAAACATCTATAAGTTCATTCTAGTTAAGTATACGCCTGAACGTCAAGCAACCAGGATTCCATCGAAATATTATTCCCGTTTATAAACAAACAGCCCTCTGGATTATGCTAAAATAGTTACCGAATGAAACTTTCTGGAGCTTGCCCATGATTCCCCTTAATCTCAAACTGCGCAACTTCATGTGCTACCGTGATAACGTGCCGCCGCTTTCCTTTGACGGCATTCATACCGCCTGCCTTGCCGGCGACAACGGCAATGGCAAATCAGCGCTCGTTGACGCCATGACCTGGGCGCTGTGGGGAAGGGCCAGAGCCAGGGGCGATGACGACCTGATTCACACCGGCCAGAAGGAGATGGAGGTAGAGTTTGATTTTGCCGTCGGGGGGCAGCCGTACCGCATTATCCGCAAGCGCGCCAGGCCCAAACGCACCAGCGCCGCCGGCCAGTCGATACTCGAATTTCAAATGGCCACCAACGGCGTTTACAAGTCAATCAGCGGCAACAGCATCGCCCAGACGCAGCAGAAAATCACCGACACGCTGCACATGGATTATGACACTTTCATCAACAGCGCGTTTTTGCGCCAGGGTCATGCCGATGAGTTCACCACCAAGCGCCCTACCGAACGCAAGGAGGTACTGGCCAGCATACTGGGGCTTGCTTACTACGACCAGCTTGAGGATAAAGCCAGAGAGCTTGCCCGACAAGAGGAATTTGAGAAAGCAGGGCTGGAAAACACGCTGAGGGACATCAGCGCTGAACTGGCCCTCAAGCCTGACTACGAGGCAGAGCTGGAAAAGGCGCAGCACGTTCTTGCCCAGGTTGAAGACGTGGCCAGAGAGAAAGAAAGCAAGCTCAACGAACTGCGCCAGCAAAAGGACGTGCTGGAAAACAAGAAAGTACAGCTCGACCAGCTGGAAGCGGCCATCCGCGACCGTCAAAGAAGCCTGGAACTGCTGGAAGCACAGGCCGGCCAGCTTCAATCGCGCATCAAAGAATACGAGGCGCTCATTGCCCGACGCGACACGATAGAGTCAGGCTACAAACAGTATAACGAGGCTAAAAAACGTTTTGATGAGCTCGACCAGAAGTTTCGCCATTCCGTAAACCTGGAAAAGCAAAAAACACAACTGGAAAGCAGGATAAAGGAAGCCAGCCAGAACCTGCTCACGGGACATGCCATCGTACAGGAACGGGTTAAGGACCTGGAAAACAGGATAGCCGAATTCGCCCGGAAACAGGGACAGATGCAGCAACTTCAAGCGCAGATGGGCAGCCTGACGGAGAACGAAGAAGCGCTGCGTCAGAAGAAAAAACTGGGCCAGGAATTGCAGGCGGCGGTCAACTATATAGAATCCAGCATAAGCCAGCTGGAACAGGAGTTGAAAGAACTGGAGGGGAAAATCGACCTTCTGGCCACGCAGACGGAAGCGAAATGTCCCCTCTGTGAAACTGAACTTGGTGTCGAAGGTCTGAAACTCATTGCCGCGAAATACACCGCCGAGAAAAAGGGTAAAATCGATGCACTGACATCGAGTCGAGTTGAGATTGACCGGAAAAGAAGCGAGCTCGAATCATTGAATCATGAAGTCGCCCTTCTGGAGACACAGCTGAACCAGGACAAAGTCAACTTGCAGAGCCAGGCCAGTATCCTCAATAAAGAGGCTAATGAAGCCGCCGACGCCAGGAAACAGTTGACTGCGGAGAGAGAGCGGTTATCTGAAATTGAACAGCAACTGGTGAAAAAGGACTTTGCCAGCCGGGAGCAGGAGATACTGGGAGAAATCGAACAGCAACTGGCCACGCTGGACTATGACGCCGGGCAGCACGAACAGCTGAGACAACAACTGCAGGAATTGGGACAATATGAAAGCCCGATGCGTAAGCTGGAAGAAGCTGACCGCCTCATCGACCAGGAGAAAGAGGCGATGTCACAGGCGGAGACGCATGCCCGGGAACTGCGCACGAGCGTGGAGTCTGACGGCCGGAAAAGAGAGGCGTTAGCCAGAGAGCTTGAAGTCCTGCCCCGGTTCATCGCTGAGATAGCTGACGCCGAAAACGAGTACCGGGGGCTGGAGCAGCAGCAAAAGCAGGCGCAGGAAGCGCTTTGGAACGTCAAAGCCAGGCTGCAGCACTGCGACGAACTGGAAAAGAGGCAAAGGGAAAAGGAAAAAGCACTGGCGCAATCGGCAAAAGAGGAGACCATCTATAAGGAGCTGGTCAGAGCCTTCGGCAAGAGCGGCATACAGGCCCTGCTCATTGAAATAGCCCTCCCGGAGATAGAAATTGAGGCCAACAGGCTCCTCGGGCGGATGACAGATAACCGGATGCACGTTAAATTTGAGACGCAGCGCGAGACCAAAAAGGGCGATGTCGTGGAAACCCTTGATATCACCATTTCTGACGAACTGGGTACTAGAAATTATGAGATGTTCAGCGGCGGCGAGGCTTTCCGCATCAACTTTGCCATCCGCATCGCGCTGTCCAGACTATTGGCCAGACGGGCCGGGGCACCTTTACCCACGCTGATTATCGATGAAGGTTTCGGCACACAGGACAGCACCGGTATTGAGAAACTGAAAGAAGCGATTAATTCCATTCAGGATGATTTTGAGAGAATACTGGTCATTACCCATATCGAGGAACTGAGGGATGCCTTCCCCACCCGCATTGATGTGGTTAAAACGGGCGAAGGCTCAACGCTGTCGATAAATTAGCCGCTAAAGACCCAGGGTCGCCGCAATTTTTTTCATCGCCTCCAGGCCCAGGCCGATAAATTCGTCGAGCTCCAGTCCAATATCGCAACAGCGCGCAATCTGCTCCCGATTTGCCCCGGCGGCAAAGCTCTTCTCCTTGAATCTCTTTTTTATCGAGCTCACTTCCAGCCCGGCCAGCTCCTTATCGGGATGAACCAGCGCCGCGGCCACAATCAGACCGGTGAGCGGGTCAGCGCAGAAAAGTGCCCGGTCAAGCTTTGTCTCCAGAGGCACACCATGCCTTTCGTTGTGGGCCAGAATGGCGTGGGCCATGGCCTCACTGGCGCCAAGTTCTCTCACCAGGTCGGCACCAAGCCTGCTGTGGCTGCTCATGTCGCCGTCGGTCAGCTCCACATCAATATCATGTAGCAAACCGGCAAGACCCCATTCCGTCTCATCCTCGTCAAAACGCCTGGCCAGCGCCCGCATAATCGCCTCGGTCGCCAGCATGTGCTTGATCAAGTTCCTGTTCTCCACATTGGCCCTGATGGAGTCAAGCGCTTCTTCCCGGTCCATACGTCACTTCCTTCCCGTATTTAATAATACTAATAAGAACCCTGATTTAGTAACACCGATATGGCAACAGGTTATCCATTTTTGTTGTTCAGGAGTGGCTTCACGGTCGAAATCAGCAGCAGGCCAGTTACGCTGAATATCAGGATGGGCATAGTGGACCAGCCGCTTCAGCCAAACATTTTCTGAAAGGTCTATCTGATCAATAATCTGAACCATTAATTATTAATGAAAATCAGGAGATAAAGATGCATGTATTATGGGGTATATTAATTGTTCTTGCAGGTCTTTTCTTATTTATCTGTGGCAGTTTAAAAAGCAATTTTATTATATATCGGTTATTAGT